>NZ_JAQVNX010000076.1 GCF_028702905.1 Methanofollis sp. | reverse complement strand
GATCACCACCCTGCTCGCGAACGGCTATATCACGGTCATCGCCCCGATCGCGATCGACAGGGCGGGCCGGAGCCTCAACATCAACGCGGACACGGCGGCCGGCGAGATCGCCATCGCTCTCAACGCTTTCAAGCTCATCAACCTCACCGACGTCGACGGCGTGATGGACAGGGAGAGGACGCAGGTCTACCGCCATCTCAGGGCGATCGAGACAGAGGACCTGATGGCAGACGGCACGATCGCGGGCGGCATGATCCCGAAGATCGACTCCTGTGTCAGGGCGGTGAAAGGGGGCGTTTCTTTCGCCCATGTGGTGAACGGGAACAAGTCACACACCATCCTCCTCGAACTCTTCACCGATGCCGGCGTCGGCACGATGATCACCGAGTGAGAGGGGAGATACTCTTTTTTTGAACTCGCTGGCGCTCGTCCAGCGAAATTAAGATTGACCTCGGGAAGACTGAACCGGAGATCCTGGGGAGGGAGATTGCCATCCCATCCCTATCCTGAGCGGGGTGCGAGCGGAGCGAGCTTGAGAAAGCCATCAGGCTTTCGGGGGAAGGGGGCACAGTCCCCCGGCGCGAGACACCGATCAACTGCCTTCCCCATATTGCTCACCGGGGGACTACTCGAAGGTCTACGACCTTCTTTTTGCCCTCGGACAGCGAAACCTTCGGTTTCTCGACTCCCTTCGGTCGTCCCCCGAAATTAGGATGGGACTGGGGAAGAAAGAGCAGAGATCATGACGAGTGAGACTGCCATCCTACCCCCCTATCCTAACGCGGGGGGGCCGGGGGGTGAAACCCCCCGTACAAGAGCCAATCAACCGCCTTCCCCTAAAACACAGGCCGGGGGACTACGCCCCCCGGACCCCCGCTCAGGATTGGACCGGGGAAGACCGAATAGAAATCCCGAGGAGGGAGATTGCCATCCACCCCCTATCCTAATAGCAAGGGGAGCGGGGAGTGCGACCGACGGGAGCTTGAGAAAACGGAACGTTTTCGAGCGATGCCCCCCGGTGGAGAGCGCCGATCAACTCCCATCCCTAAACAGACCGCTCCTTCACCGCGGCCATAAACCTATCCCTGATCTCCGCGGGGGAGAGGGGGATATTCGGCACATCCGCGTTGCCCGGCCTGATCAGCACCCTGACGAAGGCGGGGCCGGGCGAGGGGTCGTCCAGGGCCGCCGCAATTGCCCCCTCGTCGGCGACGGTGCAGGTCCGGGGGATGCCGGCGGCGATCGCCGCTACTTCGAGGTCGGCCCCGGTGCAGGCGCAGGTGGGCTGGTTGCCCGTCGAGCCGAAGGCGCCGTTGTCCAGGCAGACGACGGTGAGGTTTTTCGGGGCGCTCGCCGCGATGACCGGGAGGATGGAACTCCCGAGGAGGCTGCCGTCGCCGTCGATGACGACGACCCGCCTCTCTGTCGAGAGGGCGAGGCCGAGGCCGATCGCCGAGGCCTGGGTGTAGGAGCCGAGCATGTAGAAGGTGAGGGGGCGGTCGCCCGCGGCATAGAGTTCCTTGCTCGGCACTCCGATGTTGCAGACGATGGCGGCGGCTCCAAGGTGGGGGACGATCGCCCTGATCGCCCCGAGCCTCTCTGTCACCGGGGCGGGGAGAGGACGCTCCCCGACGACGACGCGGTGGCGGCAGGGCCGCGGCGGCAGGTCGCGGCAGACCTCGCACCTCCCTCCCTCCCAGACCTTCGGCGAGATGAGGGCGACATGCGGGCGGGAGTGGAGGAAGGCGTCGTCGATGACGGCGCCGATCTTCCCGATCTCCCCGGCGTCCTGGACGACGGTGTACGGGATGCCCGATGCCTCGAGGATCGCGGGAAGGCGGGTGTTGAAGGGGATCTGGGCCGGGATCTTCTCCCTGTACACCCCCCGCCAGCTCGCGAGTATCGGGAGGGGCAGACCGAAGGTGACGGTGAGGGAGAGGATCGCGTTGAGCATGTTCCCGAGGCCCGAACTCTGGATCACGACCACAGGCCTCTTCCCGGCAAGCACCGCCCCGGCAGAGACGCCGACGCCGTCCTCCTCCCGCATCAGCCCGACAGTCTGGAAACGCTCTGTGAGGAGGAAGCAGAGGTCGCCGGCGCGGTCGCAGGGGAGGGAGGCGACAAGGTCGATCCCCTTTTCGGCAAGGAGGTCGGCGATGATATCTTCATGCACGGTTTCTCACCTGTCCGAGAACCCTCGCCCCGAGGACAGCCGCGTCCACGTCGGGAGCGACCCTGAACGCGGGTTCGATCCTGTAGCGCTCATGCTCCTCTGCGACACGCCGGTACCCGCCGCCGGTGATATTGAGGAGGACAGTGTCGGTGCGCCCGATCTCCCCCGACTCCACCGCCTGCCTGAGGGCGGCCACCGCCACCGCGGCCGCCGGGTCGAGGTCGATCCCCTCGGCATCGGCAAAGTGCCGCCCTGCACCCTCCGCATCCCTGTTCTCCACTGAATACATCGATCCTCCCGTTGCAGTGAGGGTGTCGAAGACGCCCCCGCCGACACTATACGGCGGGCCTCTATTGGTCAGCACATCAGAATAAACCGCCGCGATTGACGCCCGTGCGTCGGGCATATCCTCTTCCGGCACGATCTCGCGCCGGCCTGCCTGCCATGCCCTGACCATCGGGACAAAGGGAGCGTTCTGGGCGAGATGCAGGCGGGGCAGACGGTCCCCGAACCTGCCGTCGCCGATAAGCCGCATCGATGCCTCCCAGGCGGCGATACCCCCGGTCCCGCTCCCGACGGCCTGGACATAGTGGTCGGGGATCCGGCCGAGGGTGACCGCGGCGTCGAGCATCACTGTCCCCATGCCGTCCCTGCGGGCGACATTCTTTGCCCCGCCTTCCGGGATCAACCCCTGGACAGAGCAGAGGCCGTTCGCCACCGCAATGGCATCGGCATAGTCGCCGTCCACCGTGACCAGGCAGACCCTATCGGTCTCCACCGTCGTCCAGAGGCGGTCGGCGGCCGTCTCCGGCACAACGACGACGACCGGCATCCCGGTCAGGGCCGCGGTCTGGCAGAAGGCGCGGCCGGTGTTCCCCGCGGAGGCAACGACGAGGGTTCGGCCTCTGGCCGTCTCCCGCACCCGCACCATCGTCGGCAGGGCTTCGAGTTCCTTGAAGGAGCAGGTGAGCACCCTCCCCCCCTTCTCGGGCCAGTAGCCGGAAAAACTGATCCAGAGATTCCGGAGGCCAAGATCTCGGGCAAGAGCGGTGGAGCGGAAGGTGACCGGCCCTGCTGCGGCCTTGATCGTCCCCTCGACAGGGAGCCAGTCGGCGAACCTGAAGACGCCGGGTTCGTCCCTGAGGTCGAGGGTCTTTTTCCGGTAGACGGTGCGGATGAGGGCCCTGCACCCGGAGGGGCAGGAGAGGGTGTAGTGGTCCTCGACAGTTTCCCCGCAGTCGGGGCAAAGAAGTGTGTACGGCCGCATCATTGTCACCTCACCGGGAACCCCCGATCGAGGATCCTCTGGCGCAGGTCCTCGCAGAGGGCCTCGGCACGGTTCCGGTCGGACTGACGGAGGGTGATCGGCACCCGCCTGCCGCCGACGGTGATGGTCCCGAGGGCCCCGGAGACGGCGCCGCCCCGGCACGATGCCGCACACGCCCCGCAGGAGACGCAGAGCGCCGTGTCTATCCCCTTCCCGGTCACAAAGGCGCCGGTCGGACAGAGGCCGCCGGCCACGCAGGGTTCGCAGAAGAGGCAGGAAGTCGGGTCGTACGTGACCCGCCGATCGGTGCCCTGCCAGACGTCCCCGTAGGTCGCCGCGGCAAAGGGCCGCCTGTCGCTGATGTCGGCCACAGGCAGGGCGATCGCCTCGTCCAGGACAGAGAGGGCGGAGAGGCCGGCGTCGTCCAGGACGGGGATCGCTGCGGCGATGCTCGTGATGCACTCCGGCCCTGCCGAGGTGACGAAACCGCCGCAGTACCTGGGGTTCATCTCCCTGATATCGGCGAAAGCCATGATGTTCGGTTTTTCCGGCGTGCTCCGCGTCCCCTCGCCCATCACGAAACCGGGCGCCCCGTTCACCAGGACCCGTGTCCCGGCCCTGATGAACCTGAGGGAGGGGTCGTTCTCGATCGGGTTGATCTCCCCGCAGCCGCTGACCGAGGCTTCCACGCACGGCCCCCGCATACCCGCGGCCGAGAAGATCGTCTGGACCTCGGATGGCTCGCGGTTCACGTAGGCGGTGTAGTTCTTGAAGGCGCTCCTGGTCGTGAGGAGGCGGGCGACGGTGCAGTCCTCGATCGTGACCGTGCGCGAGATCTCCCTGCCCCCCGCCGTGACCTGGACATCGACGTCCTTCCCTGCCGCAAGGTCGGCAATGAGGTGGCCGCCGCCGTACCTCTGCCCGCTGTGGGCGGTGCCGTAGACGACCAGGTCCACCAGGCCGAGACGCTCGTTCGGGCAGGGGCCCGGGAAGGCCGGGACACCGTTCAGGCTGACGGTGTCGGCCCGGAAAAAGGTGCCGGGTTGAGCAACCGGCACGGAGAGGACGGCCGCCGTCCCCGACATCACGCCGCAGGTCCCGCAGGTGACGACGTCGACGTCTTCAGGGGTCAGCCTCTCCCCTTCCCGGATCCGTTTCTTCAGCTCGGCCGCGGTCAGGACGACGGCGCTGCCGTCCCTGATCCGTTCCTCGATTCCTGCAATTGTCTTCATATGATGATGCCCTCCACCCGTACGTGCAGCCCCTCTGGGCGCTCCACTATCATATTGGTAACTCCGGTGTGGGCGAGGGCCATCATGCAGAAGCCAGGGAGGAAACGCTGGCGTTTCCCGAAGACAGGCGGGTGGGCAACAGGCCGGGCGAGGCCCTCGAAGCCGATCATGTGGTAGGCCCGCACGTCATGGTACTCCCGATTCCGGGAGAACTCGGGGCCGACGACATGGCCGGTGATGAGGCCGGTGACAGGGTCGGCCTCGAACACCCTGATCACATGCTGGACAGGGCACCCCGCGCCCATCGGGCGGCCGACGACGATCTCGCCCTCCGCGATCCCCCACTTCTCCACAAGGTCCGGCCTGAAGGGGAGGACGATCTTCCGGGCCGTGGGTTCGCCGGGCAGGGGGTCGATGATGAAGTCGTAGGCATTGCCGACGACGTCCCGCCCCGTATAGACCGCGTCTGGGGCGGCGACGCAGGCCTCGCCCTCAGAGAAGGGGCAGTCGGAGACCGACCGCTCCCCTGCGGCGACCATCCCCATGAACGCATCGCAGGTCCGCGCCCCGCAGAGGCCGCAGTTCTTTCCGGGAGGCTGCCAGCCCATCTACTCACCCCGGAAGAGGGTGCCCGCGTCCCCGAGTCTCCGGACGACCCCGAAGTGGTGCTGCCACCCGATCTCCTTCTTGCCGACGCAGACGGTGCAGACACCGAGGGGCGGCACGCCGCGGAGTTCGATGGTGGCGAGGTCCGTCACCTCGTCGGCCTCTGCGATCCTCTGGAGGAGGTAACGCATGCCCGTCCCCTGCACCGCGTTCGTCTCGACGATCTCGATCTCGGGGGCCACCTCCCTGATCCCCTCCCTGAAGACCTCCTTCTCGGCCTGGGAGACGAGGTCGATCCTGGTGACGACCGCCACGTCCGCGAGGCCGATCATCGGCCCCATCTTCAGGGGGGCGTGGATGCCCGAGACGGCGCTGAGGACGACGACGCCGAGGGCCTGGGTGACGTACGGCGAGCAGCGGAGGCAGAGCCCCGCGGACTCCGCGATGAGGAGGGAGGCCTTCTCGGCCTCGGCCCAGCGGAGGGCGTCGGCCATCACCATGATCCCGGCATGGTCCGGGCAGAGGTCTCCGGAGTAGACCTTCCGTGCCGGGATGCCGAACTCGGCCGCGAGTTCCTCGTCCTCGAAGGCCCTGACCACGTCGATCTTGAGGTAGGCCGCCCTCTCCTCTGGCCCGAGACTCCGGAGGACCTGGCGGACGACCGCGGTCTTGCCCGCCGACGGCGGTCCGGCGATGACAAGGAGTTTCATACGGCGTGCACCGGGTCGGAGGAGAAAGGTAGATTTCTCTCGTCAGAGGCGGCAGGGACGCCGCCTGTGATCGCCTCGCCGGCTCGGATCCGTTCCCTGAGGTGGCAGAGGATGCCGTCCATCTTTTTCACCGCAGAGAGGGCCTCGTCTTCGGCCCCCGTGTGCTCGATGACCCTGACGACTGTCCCGTTCCGCATCACGATCCGCCGGTCGCACATCAGGGCGACGAGGGGGTCGTGGGTGACGAAGACCACGGCCTTCTGATAGGTGCGGAGGACCTCGATCACCCGGTCCTTGAAGATCCCGGCATTCTCGACCTCGTCCAGGATGATCACGGGCGTGCTCCCGACGAGGATCGCGTCCGCCACCATCAGGGACCTGGTCTGCCCGCCTGAGAGGGAGGTCATCCGCGCCCCCGGCGTGATCTTCTCGCCGGTGAACTCGTTTGCAAGGGCGATCGTCTCAGTGATGATGCCGTCGCGCCCGATCCTCCGCGACCTGACATGCATCTCCAGAAACTCCCTGACCTGGAGATCGGCGAGGCATTTCGTGTTCTGGGTGATGAGGGCGACCGGTTTTTTCGCCGGGTCACGGACATAGTCGTCGGGCGGCGCCGCCCCGTTGACCAGGACGGTCCGTCCGGTGACAGTGTCGTTCATGGCAAAGACCTCGATGTCGTTGATGAAGGCGCTCTTTCCCGACCCGGTCGGGCCGACGATGGCGAGGGTCTCGCCCGGTCTGATGACGATCCGGTCGAAGTGCTCGGTCTCGCCGTTCTTGTCCCTTCCGGGGAGGACAGTGATCTCGGTGACCTGCGGGTCCATGCAGGGCGTCATGCGGGACATCAGATAATGCTATCCATAGGGCACACATTTAATCGACAAACGTGCAAAAAAATACAAAAAATATACGATGAGATAACAAAAATGTGCAGTCAGAGGGGGAGGGCCGGTGCGGAGACCCCTGTGAGGAGAGAAAAACAGGGATCCGTGGACAGATGTCGAGGGTACACTCACCCCTGCGCCGGCCTGAGCAGGGGCATCAGCCTTGCGATGTGGTAGCCGCAGATGACGGATATCCTCTCCCCGAAGGCGGAGTCAAGAGTCGTATCGCCGGAGTCCACGAAGAGCGCGGGTGTTGCGGCGAGTTTGCCGGGCGTGGCGACGACGATAAGGTTCTCGGGCCCCGCGGCCCTGAGTACCGCAGGGGTGATCGGCCCGGTGCCCCGGCCGATGACCGCACCCTGCGCCCCGATCGGGCTGACGATGATCCGGCAGCGGCCCGCACTCTCGATCTGTGCGAGGATGGTTGCCTCGTCGGCGTCTGGGGCGGCGACCTTCCCGTCCACAATCAGGTCCACGCCAAGCAGGGTCGCCTCGGTCCCGGCCGCCCTGGCGATCGCGGTGGTGGTGCCCCCGGCCCCGAGGACCACGCACCCTCCCGCCCTGATCAGGTCGGCCATGAAGCGGGCGATGCCGTCGAGGGCGAGGGCCTCGTCCCCGAAAGAGGCCTCTTTCCCGCACTGCACGCGGCCGGGGAGGAAGGGCACTCTCACCGTCGCATAGAGGCGGGCCCGGAGGTCGCCCTGCCTGTACGCATCCTCGTCAATGTCCATCACCTCGGCCTCCCTGAGAGCGTAGTCCCCGGCAAGGACCTCTCCCACCGCGGCGGGACGGACCGCAAAGACACCCGAGTACATCTTCACGCCCGCAGGGATGCCGAGGATCGGGATCTCCCCCGCGGCCAGAGCGACGTCCCGCGCCGTGCCGTCGCCGCCGCAGAAAAGAATGATATCGGCGCCTGCATCGACACAGGCCTTGACCGCGGCCCTGGTGTCTTCGGCAGTCGTCTCCCGGCCCCCTGCCGTATGAACAACCTCGTAGCCCCTGATGCCTGCAGCGTCGAGGGCGTCGGCCCCCATCGCATCGGCAGAGGTGAGGACGCGGAGGGGGAGACCCCGAAGAGAGAGGAGGGACTCGACGGCACGCGTCCCCGCCCGCGGCACCGCGCCCCGCCGCCGCGCCTCGGCGGCCGTCCCGTCCGTCCCCTTCAGGCCGACCGTACCGCCGAGGCCGGCGAGGGGGTTGATCACAAGGCCGATCGTCGTCATCAGAGAGGGAGGATATGCCGCCGCAGAAAGAAAAAGATACGTCTGAGAGAGGAGAGCCCTTACTTTCCTGTCCGGTTCGCCCTCCCAAAGAGGCCTGACCGGTGCCCCGACCCCGGGAAGGTGCCCTTCGTGGCAGAACGGACGTCCTCGACGGTGGTGAAGGCGCGAGGGTTCATCCCCTCGATGAGACCGGCAAGGCGCGGGAGGTCGCAGCGCTTCACCACCGAGTAGAGGATGGTGCACGGCCCCTGGAGGCCCTCGGCCCCGACAACGGTCACGCCATAACCCGTGGCCCTGAGGGCGTCCACAAGAGGGGCGTCCTCCCGCGGCGTGATCACGCGGAGGACGCAGAGGCCCATAGCGAGTCTCTCCTCAAGGAGAATGCCCGCGTAGTTCCCTGTCGCAAACCCGGCGGCGTACGAGAGGAGGAAGACCGGGTTTGTGTAGTCGTTGACGACGAGCCCGAGGGAGAGGAGCCAGAGGATGATCTCGAAGAATGCGATGACCGGGACGAGGAGACGGCCACCCCGGGCAAGGAGGATGATTCGCAGGGTTTCGAGGCTGACGTCGATCGCCCGTGCCCCGAAGACGATAAGGGGGATGAGGAGGGGGGTCAGGGCGCCGGCAGAGAGGACTTCCATAAAGGTGGGGTCGACTTCTCAACTATATAGTGGTGCAGAAGTGCACCCGCAGAGGCCCATGCTCCGGCCGTTTTTCGACGGATAAACCTGATTGGACGGACACCGGCACGGCAGGAGCGCATTGTCGCCGTAATGCCCGGTCCCGGTGTGACCTGAGACCTTCGTCGTGCAGGGGTCGTCGAGCGAGGGAATCTCACGCCCTGTCCCCAACGGCCTCGCGCATTACGGCGACAAAACTCTTCAGTTCAGCGCACATCGCCGCCCTGTCCCCTCCATGCCTCTCCACGATCTCCACGATAGCGCTGCCGACGATCACCCCGTCGGCACCGGCGGCCGCGAGCGCCCTGGCCTGGTCAGGGCCAGAGATCCCGAAGCCCACGGCGATGGGGAGGAAGGTACGCGACTGCATTGCGGCGATCCGGCCCTCCATGCCGGGCGGGAGGCCCGCCCTCGCGCCGGTGACCCCCTGCACAGAGACGAGATAGAGGAAACCACTGGCATGCTCCAGGATCGGGTCCAGACGCTCTTCAGGGGTGTTCGGGGCCACAAGAAAGACCTGGTCGAGGCCGTACCGCCGTGCCGCGGCGCCGGCCGCTCCCGACTCCTCGGGCGGCATGTCAGGGATAATCACCCCGTCGGCGCCGGCCTCTGCCGCCTCCCGGTAGAAACGATCGATACCGCGAACGTAGACGATGTTGTACGCCGTCATCAGGACGATCGGGATGGGGCTTCCCTCCCTGACGGCCCTCACCAGGTCGAAGATGCGGTCGGGCGTCGTCCCGGCCGCAAGGGCCCTGGCGTTCGCCCGCCGGATCGTCGGGCCGTCGGCGATGGGATCGGTGAAGGGGACGCCGATCTCGATGATGTCGGCCCCGGCATCGACGACCGACCGCAACGCCGCAAGAGAGGTCGCGGGGTCGGGGTCGCCGCCCGTCAGATAGGCGATGCAGGCGGGTCTGCCGATGCCGGAGAAGAGGGCGTCGATCCTGCTCATATTGCCACCCCTCTTCTCGCCGCGACCTCTGCCACGTCCTTGTCCCCGCGCCCTGAGAGGGTGACGACAATGATGTCGTCCTCGCTCATCTCCCGGGCCATCTTCACCGCGTGGGCGACCGCATGGGCCGACTCCAGGGCCGGGATGATCCCTTCCCGCCGCGAGAGGAGCGAAAAGGCCGCAAGGGCCTCCTCGTCGGTGACCGCGACGTACTCGGCCCGCCCGATGTCCTTCAGCATGCCGTGCTCGGGCCCGACGCCCGGATAGTCGAGGCCTGCCGAGACCGAGTGGGTCTCCAGGATCTGCCCGTCCCTGTCCTGGAGGAGGTACGAGAGGGCGCCCTGGAGCACACCCTTCGTCCCGGCGCAGAGGGTGGCCCCGTGCTTCCCGGTCGAGAGGCCCTCGCCCCCGGCCTCCACCCCGACAAGGCGCACATCGTCGCCCATGAGGGGATAGAACGTGCCGATCGCGTTCGAGCCCCCGCCGACACAGGCGACGACCGCCGTCGGCAGATGACCCTCGGCTTTCAGGACCTGTTCCCTCATCTCCCTCCCGATGACACACTGGAAGTCCCTGACCATCGTCGGATAGGGGTGCGGGCCCACCGCGGAGCCGAGGAGATAGTAGGTCTCCGCGGGACGGGCGATCCAGTCGCGCAGGGCCTCGCTGACCGCGTCCTTCAGGGTGCGGCCGCCTGTCCGCACAGGGTGGACCGTCGCACCGAGAAGTTCCATGCGGACGACGTTCAGCTGCTGCCGCGCCATGTCCACCTCCCCCATATAGACCTCGACAGGGAGACCGAGGGCCGCACCCGCGATCGCCGTCGCCACCCCGTGCTGGCCGGCGCCGGTCTCCGCGATGATCCTGGTCTTGCCCATGTGCCGCGCCAGCAGGGCCTGCCCGAGGGTGTTGTTGATCTTGTGCGCACCCCCATGGAGGAGATCCTCCCTCTTCAGGTAGACCCGGCAGCCGAGGTCGCGTGAGAGGTTCCGGCAGTACGTGAGGGGAGTCTCCCTGCCGGCAAAGGTCGAGAGGTACCCCTCCAGTTCCG
>NZ_JAQVNX010000075.1 GCF_028702905.1 Methanofollis sp. | reverse complement strand
TCGGGACCGTCCTCCAGCACGGCCTCGACGACACAATGACCGACCTGATCTTCGATCTCGTCGGGGCGGTCATCATCGCCGCGGTCGGGAACTTCTACCTGCGGAGGCTGACGAAGGAGGAGATGGCCCTGTTTTTCCTGAACCCTGCTCCAGAAAAGAAGGTATAGGGATACCGGAGAACACCGCATGCTCTGTTTTTGGGACACCTCTCCGATCCCGCCGAAGAGCGCGTGTCCACCGCCTTCCCTCTCTCACCCGCCGGGGCGAAGCCCCATGACCCCCTTCATAGGATTGGTCCGGGAAGAGAGAACGGAGATCTGAGGGTGATTGTCATCCCTCTACGCGAGGGCTTCTCCAGATCTTTTATCGAGACCCGGTCGGGCTGATCACGACGATCTCGGGCGGGGCATTGAAACGCAGGTCTGTCCTGAGGTTGGAGGTGCCGATGCCGCGGCTGATGTACACCGGCGCCCCGCCCTTCTGGACGAGGCCGGAGAGTTCGATGACGCCCCGGTCGTTCAGGTCCTTGACGCCCGGTATCATGACCTGCCCGCCGTGGGTGTGGCCGGCAAGGATGAGGTCGGCGTCCCAGTCGGCCCGGCACTCTGGCTCGTGGACCATGTAGATCGTGAAGGCATCGTCATCCTCCGGCACCGAGGGCGGGTCTGCCATGCCGGCCCAGCCGTCGTCCACGCCGACGATGCGGAGGCTGGTGCCGTTGACGTCCAGGGTGACATATTCGTTTCTCAACACCGTGACGCCGTTCTTTTCAAGTTCTGCCTCGACCGAGTCGGCGAATGCGACGTCGGCCGTCCCGTCCCTGAGCGTGCTCATGTCGTAGCCTGCCGCCGTCCTGACGGTCTCTTTGATGGCCGCGACCCTCTGCAGTCCGCTGAAGGCGTCCGTGCCCGACTTGTAGTCGTGGTTGCCGAGGACGGCGTACACGGGGGCGTCGATCTCCTGCCAGACCTGCTGGAGGGAGAGGTCTGCCTCTTCGTCATAGACGAAATCCCCGCCGATGAGCACGACCGAGGGATGGAGGGCATTGATCTCCTGGATCATCCGTCTGGTATGGTCGAGAGTCTCCGCCCTCAGGTGGGGGTCTGCGATGAACACGACCCCTCCCTCGGGGGCGTTGTCGAAGGAGAGGGTGGTGACGGAGGAACTCTGCCCTTCGAGGGCCATGTACCCGAGGGTCGCGGGTGTGCAGACGAGGAGAGCGATGGCGATGAAGGCATAGCCGGGATGTTTCAGGCGAGGCAGTCCGATCCCCATGATACTTCCGATTTTTGATCTGGTGCATATATAGGGGATGGTGTGGTGGCATGCCGGAGGGATCAGGACGGGAATGTGTGAGGGGATTTTTTGTCCATGCCCGGATTTTTCACGACCCATCCTGCAAAAAATCAGTTTCTTTCTATTTTTTCCTCGTCGAAGGCTATCTATAGGGGTGCATCCTCCTGCCGATCCGCACTTCCTGCACAGAGCGCGGGGCGGGCAGGGTCGCGGTGGGAATCGGCAAAAAATCACCGCCGCAGAGGGTCGCCTCTCTCTATACTCGTAATGATAAATCCCCTTCTGCCTGTCGCCGGTTATGAGGATGAGACTTGCGGGAAGACCGGGGCCTCGATCCTGATCACTTCGCTGGAGAAGGTGAGCAGGTGGTCGAGGAGGATCGGGCTGAGACTGTTCTCGGCGGCGAGGAAGATGAGGGGCGTGTCCATGATGCCGAGCTTCGCCGATGCGAAGTGGATGAACTTCGAGACGTCCTCTGAGGAGAGGTGGATGAGCATCGTGGTGACCGAGTCGATGAGATAGCATGTACGCTCTTCCGGGTATGTCCTGAGCATCTCGGTGATCGCGATGCTGAGGCTGGTCAGGTCCCGCGGGTTGCTGACAAAGGCCGTGTTTTCCCGGGGTGGCGGTGTCGTTCCGAGGGCGTACTTCGTGATCGCGTCGATAAAGGAGACCCTTGAGGTATCGATGCCGCGGCGAGTATAGACCTGCATGAGTATCTGTGAGGGCTGGCTGACGGTGATGACGACCGCCCTGAACCCCTGTCTCACGATCTCATCGACAAGGGCGACATTTGCGTCCCTGAGCGTCTTCGGACTGGATAGGGCGAGGTAGACCGCAGCGTCTTCAAGACCGGGCAGCGAGATGCTCATGATTCGTATCCCTTTTCCAGCAGGAATTTTCTGAAAATTTCCGGGATATCCCGGCGTCCCCCGGTGGCTGCCTTGATAAGTTCTGCCAGATTCTCTTCGATCGCCCTGATTGTGCCGATCTCCACCTGGAGTTGCATCCTGATCTCCTCCGGACGCCAGTCCCCTGTATCCAGATCGCCGATGATCCCCTCCAGATCTGCCCTGACAGTCTCTGCCGGGTGCATGACCCGCGACGCGCTCTCTATGAGATACGCGAGGAGTGCCTCCTGGGCGGCCTTCAGTTCTTTTTCTGCTTTTATCCGCTCCTCAAGTTCGTGTGTAAGATTGTTTTTCGTCGCCCTGTACGCCACCACCTCGCGGGTCAGGGTGCTCACGTCCTCGCAGACGATCATGACATTTGATCTCCCTTCTTCTTCGCTGGCGACCGGGATCAGGGTGGTGCGCTGGATCCGCATTTTTCCGTCAGGAAGGCATGAGGGGATGAGATAGTGGTGGATCTGGGAGGAGAAGACGATCGGTGCGCCCCCTTGCATGACCTGATTGATCCGTTCGGTGATAACCGGCCTTTTCAGGGACGGGAAGCGGAAGGTTATCTCCTCTCCCCGTATCTCGTCTGCGGGGATCCCGGTCCACTCCTCCAGGCAGGCGTTCCAGTAACAGACCCTGAACTCCGGATCGATGATGCATATGCCGACCGGCAGGAAGTCCATCCCCTGCCATGCGCCAGCAGACCCACGCGTCTCCATCTATCAATCTCCCCTGACAGAGGCGATCCTGCCGAGGAGGACGTCCAGAGATCCGATCTCCAGGATCATTGCGATGACGCCTTCGACATTGATCTCTTCGACGAAGAACCTGGTGTTGGCGAGAAGAACCCTCTCGTCCGGGTCGAAACGTGTTGCCCGGGCAATATTTGCGATCGTGTCCTCGACATATGTCGGGGGCGTGTAGGTGATCTGCTGACCAAGGACATTCCCGATCGATCCCATGACCCCGTTGATGAAGATGTTCCCGACCTCCATCAGTGTCTCCGTCCTGAGTGCATCAAGTTCGGGCTGGTCCTCCTCCTCGCCGGTGATCGCCGTCACCAGGGCCGCGGCACTTTCGGGAGGAAAGATCAGGGCGGTCGTGCCGGTGAAAAAACCCCTGAAATCTATCTTTACCGTTGCGGCACTTTGCGGGCCGGAAAGCCCGTCAACCCGGTCGAGTTCGTCGATGCCGATCACCTGGAGCGTCGGCACCTGCAGGGTGATATGGGAGCAGGTGATCTCGTTGAGCATCGCCGCCGCTCTGCCGACGCCGATGTTCACGAGTTCCTTTATGGCGTCGATATCTTCGGGGTCGACGTCCATCAGATCCCGCCCTGATCGAGTATATCTCTGATAGTCACCAGAAAATCGTCTTTTTTCAGCGGTTTGTTGAGGCATGCCCTCGCGCCCATCTTACGGCATGTGTCCAGGGTCGACTCCTGAATGTCCGCGGTCAGGATGATGACCGGGGTCGTCAGCCCGCGGTCACGGAGCTGCTTCATCATTTCGAAACCGTCCATCTCAGGCATCAGGAGGTCAAGGATGATCAGATCGGGTGGATTTTCGGCTGCAAGGTCCAGCCCTTCACGTCCGTTCCTGGCGCAGACCGTCTCAAAACCCTCTTTGTCGAGGATGGACGAGATGATCTTTCTCTGAAAGGACGAGTCATCTGTGATTAAAATACGTGGCATCGTCTTCAACTCTCTGCCCCGAATGATTTGGTATCAGGTGGTAATAGTCGTTCTGGTGAAGGAAATATTCTTCCACCATGACTGTTTATTGGGCCGGATCGCCATCCTGAATATCTATTCCCTGATTATCATATTTTTCTCTCATAATTTTGTTATCCCGGGTAATCCTGCCCTGAACATGGCAGACGACCTGCCCGTGGGGCAGGTCGTCTTCTATATATTCCCTGCCACCCCACGTATCTTTCACGTGAAGGCAACATTCGACGGCAGCAACCTCTATCTGAAACAGGACACCTCGCTCTATGAGAGCGGGGGCTACGGGCGGCCTGAGAAGGGCGGGCTCCGTCTCTCCCCGGAGGAGGGACTGTACCTCCTCTGGCGGAAGAGGATCGACCTTGAAGGCTTCGATTTCTCCGGCCTCCTTACAGAACTCTCCCGAGAGCCGGGTTTTTTCCGGCGGTACCTCGTTTACCGCGATCTCAGGGAGAGAGGCTACGCCCTCCAGACCGGGCCGCATGACTTCCGGGTCTTCAAACGCGGCGAGAGGCCGGGCAAGGGTCAGTCCCTGTACCTGATCCGGGTGCTCGCCGAACGCGACCTGGTGGACTTCGACCGTATCGTCGCCGAAGTGGCGACGGCCGGGAATATGCGCAAGCAGTACCTTATAGCGGCGGTGGACGACGAGGGCGAACTCACCTACTATGAGGTGAAGACCAACCACCTCGCCGGTTCGGAGACACCCGGAGCGACGGCGACGGTGGAAGGCGAGGCTTTCGGTGCGGTCGTCCTGGTGAGAGCCGCGGCCGCCCCCTGGCTCGAGACTGAAGGCTATGGCAAACCCCTCGATCCCGAGCTGACCATGCTCTCCCCGGTGGAGGCACTCTTCCTCATGGACGAGGGCAGGCTCACCCTCGGTCAGGAAGGTTCGCCTTTTGGCCACGACAGGTATCATGCCGTCGCCGCTGCGACCGACGGCGAACTTGCAGAGAAGGTCGTCGTCTATACCGACCTGCGCAGGCGCGGCTATGCGCCGAAGACCGGGTACAAGTTCGGCCACCACTTCAGGGTCTATGGCGAAGGGGTCAAGCACTCTCTCATGCTCGCCCATGCCATTCCCTCAGGCACCGCCCTCACCATGGCCGTCATTTCACGCTCGGTCCGCCTGGCGCACAGTGTCAAAAAGAAGATGTTGTTTGCCTGTGTACATATGGACGGCATTCAGTATATCGAATTTGCACGAATAAAACTGTGAGATCTGACTTATGCAGCAGGGGATCAATCCATGGGCCAGCAGCCAGACGGTCGATGTCGAAAAACTCTTCTCCGATTTCGGCATCGAACCGATTGGCACCGCCACCTCAGGCCTCCCCGAGGTCCCGTCCTTCATGCGGCGGGGGATCGTCGTGGGGCACCGTGACTACGGGAGGATCGCCGATGCGATCCGGACAGGATCGCCATTCAATGTCATGACCGGGTTCATGCCCTCGGGCCACCCGCACCTCGGCCACCTCATGGTGATGAAAGAGGTGGTCTGGCATGTGCAGCAGGGTGGCAGAGGCTATATCGGCGTCGCCGACCGCGAGGCCCACGCCGTCCGCGGGATGTCGTGGACGCAGTGCAGGGAGTACGGCCGGGAATACCTCGCCTGCCTGTACGCCCTCGGCTATGAGGGGACGACCTACTACCAGAGCGAGAACACACGCCTGAAAGACCTCGCCTTCGAGGCGGCGACGAAGATCAACTTCTCCGAACTTCAGGCGATCTACGGCTTTACGCAGGATACCGCCCTCGCCCACGCGATGAGCGTGGCAACCCAGGTGGGGGACATCCTCTTCCCGCAGCTCGACTGCGGCCCCTCCCCCACCGTCGTCCCTGTCGGGATCGACCAGGACCCCCATATCAGGCTGACCCGCGACGTCGCCTATAAACTCCGGATGTTCCTGGTCGAACGCCGGGACGGCTGCATCAGCGTCCGCTCGAAGAACGCACCCGAAGCGGCGATCGAGGCCGTCCACCGTGCCTTCCCCGGCTCGAAAAAGTACGAGGGCCACGTGGATATCCCGGGCGCCTCCTGCGATGCTGTCGAGGAGAAGGTGCGGGCGATCGAGATCGAGCAGGGCGGTTTCGGCTTCGTCCTCCCCTCGGCCACCTACCACACCTTCATGCCGGGCCTGCAGGGCGGCAAGATGTCGTCGAGCGTGCCGGAGAGTTTCATCTCCTTCTGGGAGACGGAGAAAGACCTCAAGAAAAAGGTGATGGCCTCCCTCACCGGCGGGCGCATGACCCTTGAAGAGCAGAAGAAACTCGGCGGCGAACCGGAGAAGTGCTCTGTCTATCTCCTCAACCTCTTCCACATGGCCCCTGACGACGGGGAACTCGCCGAGATCTGCAGGAAGTGCCGGGCCGGCGAGATGATGTGCGGCACCTGCAAGAAGGAGACCTTCGAGAGGACGAAGGAGTACTTAATGGATCTCAGAGAGAAGATGGACGAAACAGCACACCTGGTGGATGGATAATGGCAGATCTCACCCTGAATGAAAAGCGGCTCCTTGTCGCCCTTGCTCCGATGGGCGAGGGCAGTGCGGCCGCCCTGGCCGCGGCCCTCGGCACGACCGAGGAGGCGGCCGTCCAGCATGCCCACCTCTGCGCCGACCGCGGCCTGGCCGCGGTGACGCGGACGAGCGCGAAGACCTATTCCCTCACCCCCGAGGGGACGGAGTACAGGGAGCACGGTCTCCCCGAGAGGCAGATCCTGGACTCCTTCGAGGGCTCCATCTCGATGAAGGACCTCCAGGGCCATCCCCTCTCCAGGATCGGGATCGGCTGGCTCAGGAAGAAGGGCTGGATCGCGATCACGAAGGGCGTCGCGGAGAAGACGGGCGAGGCCGCGCCGGGCGAGGACGAGGTCGCCCTTGCAGACCCGAAGGAGGGGATGCCGGGCATCGCCGAACTCCTGAAGAGGAACCTCGTCGAGGAGCACGAAGAGGTGGCCTACAGGATCGCGATCACGCCGGAGGGCCGCGCCCTTGTCGCCGCCGGCCTCGACCTCGTCGAGGAGACAGGCACCCTGACGCGGGAGCAGATCCTCGACGGTTCCTGGCGGACCGCGAACCTGAGAAAGTACAGCCTCTCGACGCCGCCAAAGCGCGTCTGGCCGGGCAAGTCCCACCCGTACCAGAGGATCATCGACGAGGTGAAGAGGATCCTCCTGGACATGGGCTTTGTGGAGATGCAGGGCGAGATCGTCCTCTCCGCCTTCTGGGACTTCGACGCCCTCTTCCAGCCGCAGGACCACCCGGCCCGCGAGATGCAGGACACCTTCTACCTGGACATGAAAGAGCCCCTGCCCGCGGGATATGAGGGCGTGCGCGACATGCACGAGCACGGCGGCACGACCTCGTCGACGGGATGGGGCGGCGTCTGGAGCACCGAGGTCCCGCAGCAGTGCGTGCTCCGCACCCACACCACCCCCTTCTCCATCAGGTACCTCATCGACCACCCCGAACCCCCTGTCAAGGCCTTCGCCCTCGGCCGTGTCTACAGGCGCGAGGCGATCGACCCGACCCACACCCCCGAGTTCGAGCAGCTCGAGGGGATCGTCATGGACGAGGACGTCTCCTTCCGCCACCTCCTCGGCTACCTCAAGGAGTTCTACGGGAGGATGGGCTTTGAGAACGTCCGCTTCCGCCCCGGCTACTTCCCGTACACCGAGCCCTCGGTCGAGCCCGAGGTCTGGGTGGACGGCCTCGGCTGGGTGGAACTCGGCGGCGCCGGTATCTTCAGGGAGGAGGTCACCGCCCCCTGGGGTATCGAGACGCCGGTCCTTGCATGGGGCCTCGGCATCTCCCGCGTGGCGATGCTGAAGCTGGGCCTGAAAGACCTCAGGCAACTGTATCGGAGCGACATCGACTGGATCAGGGAGAGCCCTGTGATCAGGAAGGAGGAGTGAGACATGGCAATCATATCCCTCAACTACGCATATCTCGAACGCCTCACCGGCACCGACAGGAAGACGATCCTGGAGCGCCTGCCGATGATCGGTTCCGACATCGAGCGGACCTTCGACGACCACGTGGACGTGGAGTTCTTCCCCGACCGTGTGGACCTGTACTCGACCGAAGGCGTGGCAAGGGCGATGCGCGGATTCCTCGGGATCGAGGAGGGCCTCCCGGAGTACCCGGTCACTCCCTCGGGCATCTCCTTCACCGTCGACCCGGCCCTCCGTCAGATCCGCCCCTATCTCGGCTCCGCCGTGATCAGGAACGTCCGTCTGGACGAGGCCGGGATCGAGAGCCTGATGGGCCTGCAGGAGTCCCTCCACTGGGCGATCGGCCGGGGCAGGCGGAAGGTGGCGATCGGCGTCCACGACCTCGACAGGGTCAGACCGCCCTTCCGCTATCTTGCCGCACCCCGCGACCGCCGCTTCGTCCCCCTCGACTTCCAGGAAGAACTCTCGATGGAGGAGATACTGGAACGGCACCCGAAGGGGAGGGACTATGCCCACCTGGTCGACGCCTTCGACCGCTTCCCCCTGATCGTCGATGCCGACGAGAATGTCCTCTCCTTCCCGCCGATCATCAACGGCGAACTGACCAAGGTCACGACGGAGACGAGGAACATCCTCCTCGACTGCACAGGCACGGACCCGAAGTCCGTCCGCATGGCGGCGCACATCATCTGCACCGCCCTCGCCGAGGCCGGGGCGACGATCGAGAGCGTCGATATCGACGGCACGCCGTACCCCGACCTCTCCCCTGTGGAGCGTATCGTGAGCGTCGACACCTGCCGCCGCCTCATCGGGATCGATATCGATGCGGAGGAGATGGCCGCCCTCCTCCGGAAGATGCGCTTCGGCGCCGAACCCCTGCCAGACGGGAAACTGCGGGTGCTCGTGCCCCCGTACCGGGCCGACATCATGCACGACTGGGACATCTTCGAGGACGTGGCCGTCGCCTACGGCTTCGACAATATCGACGCCGCCCTGCCGCAGACCTTCACCACCGGCAAGGAACACCCGATCGCGGTCGTCGAGAGGCAGGTCAGGTCCATCCTCACAGGCCTCGGCTACCTGGAGGTCATGCCCTTCACCCTCACCTCGGAGAGGGTGCTCTACGGACAGATGCGGCGCGAGACCTCGCCCGACCTTCTCAGGGTCTCCAAACCGATCTCAGAGGACCAGAGCGTGGTAAGGACCGAGATCCTTCCCCTGCTCATGGAGATCCTGGAGATCAACTGCCACCGCGAACTCCCGCAGCGCCTCTTTGCGACCGGCGACATCATCCGCGGCGTGAAGACGATGCAGAGCGTCGCCGCCGTCTCCATCCACCCGGGCGCCGACTTCTCCGAGGCCTATGCGATGATGGACGCCTTCTGCCGCGAGTGCGGCCTCTCCCCGGAGTTCGTCGAGTCTGCGGACCCGGCTTTCATCGAAGGCAGGCGCGGCGACGTCCTGGTGGACGGCAAAAAAGTGGGTGTCTTCGGCGAGGTCCACCCCGAGGTGCTCGTCGCCTTCTCCCTGGAGCACCCGGTGGCGGCCCTCGAACTCGACCTCAGAGCCGTACCTGGATACCCTGCCCGGCCAGGTACTCCTTGACCTGGCTGACGGTCATCTCGCCATAGTGGAAGACGCTTGCCGCAAGGCAGGCGTCCGCTTTTCCAATGGCGAAGCCGTCCCTGAAATGCTCCAGCGTCCCGACGCCGCCGCTGGCGATGACCGGGATGCCGACACTCTCAGAGACGGCGCGGGTGACCGGGATATCGAACCCGTTTTTCGTGCCGTCAGTCTCCATGCTCGTGAGCAGGATCTCGCCGGCGCCCCTTTCCTCAACCTCTTTTGCCCACCGAATCGCGTCAATGCCTGTCGGGTGCGACCCGCCCATGGTCACCACCTCATACCAGACGGTCCGGCCGTCGGCGAGGGTAATGGGAGTGGCGCCGTCCTTCATCGCCGGGTTGGCCCGCACGTCGATGGCGACGACGACGCACTGGGTGCCGAAGCGCTCCGCGGCCCTGGTGATCAGGGTGGGGTCGTCCACCGCGCTCGTGTTGATGGAGACCTTGTCCGCGCCGGCCCTGAGGATCCTGGTGATGTCGTCGAGTGTCCTGATCCCGCCCCCGACGGTGAGGGGGAGGAAGAGTTCGTCGGCGGCACGCTCGATGACCGGGATGATCGTGCCCCGCCCTTCCTTCGAGGCCGTGATGTCCAGGAAGACCACCTCGTCCGCTCCCTGCTCGTTGTAGCGCGCCGCAAGTTCGACCGGGTCGCCGGCGTCGCGGAGTCCCTCGAAGTGCGTCCCCTTCACCACTCTGCCGTTCTTGATGTCCAGGCAGGGGATGATCCGTTTGGTGAGTGCCATGCGAACTTCTCTGACCGCGGGGATAATCAGCATTTGGGAGGGGGCCGCCAGGCCTGACCGTCACCTTTCAAGTGGATGCGCGTCCACCTATATGGGAAGACGTCAGGTGAGGCTATGAAGACCGGTCAGCAGAAGATGGACTGGGCACGGCAGTACATGCCGGTGCTCGGCAGCATCAGAAAGGAATTCGAGGAGACGAAGCCCCTCGCGGGCGTGACCATCGGGATGGCCCTCCATGTGGAGGCAAAGACCGCCGTCCTTGTCGAGACCCTGGCGGCAGGCGGGGCCGAGGTGTACATCACCGGCTGCAACCCCCTCTCCACCCAGGACGACGTGGCCGAGGCCCTCGGCGAGGTGCCGGGCGTGCACTGCTATGCGAAGCGGGCGTGCTCGAATGAAGAGTACTACGCGGCGATCAACAAGGTCCTCGACGCGCACCCGGTGATCACCATCGACGACGGCATGGACCTCATCTTCGAGCTCCACACTCGCAGGCAGGAACTTCTCGCGAACGTGATCGGCGGCTGCGAAGAGACGACGACCGGCATCCACCGCCTCCGCTCGATGGCGGCCGAAGGCGCGCTGAAGTTCCCGGTGGTCGCGGTGAACGACACCCCGATGAAACGCCACTTCGAC
>NZ_JAQVNX010000074.1:6377-10996 GCF_028702905.1 Methanofollis sp. | reverse complement strand
GGCGGAGTTCGTCTCCTTTCTTCATCTCAAACCGGTAATACCTCGCCTCCCCTCCCGCATCGACGGCGTCGTAGACGACCCACGATTTTGTCGGGTCATCGATGGGGAGGGCATGATCAGGGCGGTCGTTGCCGCCCCCCCGGAGAGGGACATGGGCCGAGGCCACCACACAGGCAGAGACCAGGATGAATATGAAGACCAGGAGACCACTTTTGCCGCGCATGGATCCGCATCCTCCGGCACGGCATATGAAACTGACGACGGCACCCGGATCCTGTCACGGGCATGTTCGTCCTCCCGGTCAGGGATCTCTGACCGGCACACCGGAACCCGGGAGCAATTGTTGAGAAGAGTCCCCAGATCCCATTGCTCAGCGCCGCCAGAAAAGCGCACATAAATTACACCCAACGAATTTTCGCACAGAAACGGTAGAATTCCAGGGGGACAGGACAGCAAAAATCCATAAAATATCTCGCAGGATCTGATCCGAAATCGGCGACATAATCCCGCCAGATCCTGTGCGGCGTCGCATCGTGGGCTCCACAGAATGATTATATATCTACTGCCCCATAGAGGGATCCGTTTCCGGACCGCACACTGCCAGGAAAAATATCAGGCAGGGAACGGTGGCAGGTCCGGAGTACACTGTGCCACCTCAAGGTGGCCCCGAAAAGGGGGGAAGAGCATGATAAAGAAAAAATATCTGGCGCCATTCATTCTCGCGGTCCTTCTGATCGCGGGGGCGGGTGTTGCCTATGCCGCCACCTCTGCCAGCACTCCTGGCGGCTTCGACAAAGTCGTCGTATTCATGGCGGCAGGGCAGTATGACCCGGCGGTTCCGCCGGCAGAGGGCGACCTTGCCATGTGGTTTCATAAGGACATTATGGAGAGGACCGACGAAGATATCGACATGACAAAAGAGGAGGCGATGGCGTACTTCAACGAGACCTTCGGCCTGAACTCCACGAACAGTCCCGAACCGATGGCATTCGGCGTGGACCCGAGGAACGAGTACAGGGCCTACATCATCTCCGGCATGGAAGTCCCGCCAGAGGGCTGGGTCGTCCGTGACGGCGGGTTCATGGTCAACCTGACAGATGAGACCACGCTGTACGGCACCTGGGGAGGCGAGGAAGGAAAGACCGTGCCTGCCGGATCCCTCTTTGTCTACGGGGACTACAACGTCAATGTGAGTTCCATGGACAATGTCTCGCCCGACAACGAGTCGCCCGACAATGTCTCGCCGACGATGACACCGACGCCGGCCGAACCCATCATCATCCACTACCAGTCTGCCGAACCGATCGTTCCCGACATGGTGAACAACGGGACCACCTTCCGCTGCACCGCCATCGCCCCATGGGGTGAGGGTATCGCACAGGGGCTCTCGTACCCGCAGACCGTCACCGACAACATGACCGGCATCAACATGACGCAGGCAAACATCAGGAACGTCCAGACCTATCCGGCGTACGCCCCGTCCATGGCCATGCCATAGGGCTCGCGTCTTTGTGCCGGGCAAGACCACTCCCGTTCTCTTTTTTATAACCTCTCCGAATGATGGCAGGCCACTTCAGAAGAGATAAATCCGTTCACAGCGAGAGGAAAGAAGAGATCTCAGGAAGGAAGAACATGAGAGTTACAGCATTCATGATTATCGCCGCACTCACCTGCCTTGTCCTCACCTGCGGCTGCACCGGAGGGGAGGCGACGGTCACCCTCGATACGGGCGACGTCACCGTGACAGGCCACAATGACACAGGCATGACCGTCGATTACCAGGTTCCGGTTACGGCGACAAATAACGGCACCGTCAAAGCCAGGGACGTGGGGGCCGCGGTGACAGTGCAGCAGGTGGGCCAGGGAGGAAACTGGACAGACCGCACCGCCAGGTCAGACCTCCAGTCCGGAGAGGTCACGTTCGGCACCATCGCGCCCGGGGAGTCGGTGACAAAGACGGTGGCCGTCACGCTCACCGGCACACCTGATTCCTATCAGGCGCTGAAGGCAGGGGATGGGGTCGAGGCCGTGCCGCGCCTGTCTCATGTCTCCTCCTGGAACATCCCCCTGATAGACTCCCTGCTCTGAATTACGACCACCTTTGACACGAGGGTCAGATATCCCGGGGCACAGACACAATGGGCCCCGGTGACGACCCGTGATCATTGCGGCATCAGATATCCGCCCGGGGATGGAGGAGAGCAATCGGGACACTTTTCTTGAGTTGATATCAAAGGCCCCCTATCTCTACCTCGGGATGGACCCGGACGACTACCTCGTCTACGGCCACACCCACCGCCCTTTCACAAGCGAAACTCACTCGGCAGCCAACACCGGCGCATGGGTGGATGATCCCGGAAAAATGGACGTATACGTATATCAGGATCGAAGATGGCGACTTACATCTCAAAAAATACACCGGAGGAGCGGGGAAAGGCTGTCGAGTCCCGGGGCAGGTTCATCGGCGAGGTCAGGGCGACCGGTGTCCCGGTCGCCTTCCATGTCCACGACTGCGAACCGGGCTATTCCCCTCCCCGGTATCATGTCTCCGACCACCTGCCTGTGGGCGAGATCGGGACAGGGGGCTTCAGGCGGATCGCCGGGTACCTTGCCAGGTCGGCGGGGACTCTTGAGGTCCTGCCTGTCGCCGACCCGCAGGGAGCCGTGCTCACGGCGAGGAGGTGCGCCTCCTTGCCGAATATGCAGCCGCCGCGCGGGATCAGGGAGAGGCAGGAGATGTATGATGGCAGGGTCATGACGCACACCCTCGCGGCGATGGCGGAGAGCAGGCGGATCCTGGACAGGGTTATTGCCGATTCACAGGATGCCGTCCTGCTCCGGCCGACTGCCTGTACCGGATCAGGTCTGCGATGCACGCGTTATAGGGCGTGGGGATCCCGTGTTTCTCCCCCAGCGCGGCGATATACCCGTTGAGGAGATCGATCTCGGTCTGTCTCCCGCAGGCGATGTCAGAGTACATGGAGGGATATGCCGCGGAAAAATCACGGATCTGGACGCCGAAGAGATGGGCAAGGTAGTCGTCGGCGGTCGCCCACGGCACCCTGACGCCCTCGGCCGCCATGACGGCGAAGGTCTCACGGATAAGGTGGCCGATGACCTCCCTGAGGTGGTCGTCTGCCGCCTCGCCCACAGGGATGGAGAGGAGGGCGCAGATCGGGTTGACCGAGAGGTTCAGGAGGGACTTTGTCCATTTTGCCGCGCGGATGTCCCGGCTTGTCCTGACCGCGATCCCGGCCTCCTGTACGAGGGCCACAAGGCCGTCGAGGGCGTCGCCGTCTTCTCCCGACCAGAGGCCAAAGACCATCGGGCTGCTCTCGCTCTTCACCCTGACATGCCCGTCCCCGACGATGGAAAAGTTGGTGGTCACGGTGCCGCCGATGACGACATCGGTATACCGAGCGATGGTCTCCTCGTTGCCGATGCCGTTCTGGAGGGTCGCCACAGGGCGTCCCCTGATGACAGAGGCGTACTCATCACAGATCGCCTGCGTGTCTGTGCCCTTCGCCGTGATCAGGATATAGTCGGGGTCGGGCGGCGCCTCCGCAGGCCCTCCGATACAGGAGACGCCGGATACGGAAAAATTTCCCCATATCCCTTCCATGACCAGGCCGTGCTCCCGGATCGCCGCAGCATGCCCGGGCCTGCATGCCGCATAGACCGCGGCGACCGCGGCTGTCTTCCCGGCAAGGGAGAGGCCGACCGCACCGGCACCGAGAATCAGGACGACCGGACGCTTTGTATGATTCATATCTCGTCACTGAGATCTTGAACCCGCGAGAGGATAACGTTTCTCAGGGCTATCCGGATAGCCGCACCAGAGCGGGGCGGCACCCTGAAGGTCACCCCGCCATCGCCACAGAGGGAAAGCAGGCCGAGATCACCTGTACCGTCCCCTCTTCGGGGAGGAACGCTCCGGCATCAGGGAGAGGATGGCGGCGAGCGACTCCTCTGTCAACCGTCCCTTCTTTCCGACGACCTCTGTCTTCCGGATCGTACAGGCCTGTGAGACAAGCGCATAACTCTCGTCAAAGAGGTCAAGGCCGCCGCTCGCAAAGTCAAGGAGGTCCAGCGATTTGAAGGGCGCGTCGACAGGTTCTTTGCTGGTCACCGGACAGACGCGGAGGGTAATGCCATCACAGACGCCGGTGACGATGGCAGGCCGGTTCTTCCGGGCCGACCAGTCTCCTATCCGAATGGGCGCAAGGACGACGTCTCCGGCAAAGTAGTCTCCCATCTGAGAGAAATGTTCTCCCGGAAGAGGCATAAGATGACCGCTCCGTTGCAGGACACGGGAAAGAAAGCCGTTCGACAGGGGGCGCGTATTCGCTCGTGGGTTGGCCGGGGCATAAAAGTGACGGGCGGGAATGCTGCCAGAATAAAGTGGATTAATGGGTCAGAAGCACGCTCTGCCCCACCACACATAGCAACCATCGACCGACCGGCGCCGGAAATATCTCCGATGCCCCGGCCGTCCCTACGTGCGGGATAGTGACTGCAATTTTTTCATCCTTTGATAATACCCGTCAAGACGTCTGATTGGTCTCAATCTCCTCAAGCGTTACGGTTTCTTCAGTAGTCATTGTCTCCTCGGCAGTCAT
>NZ_JAQVNX010000074.1:0-6277 GCF_028702905.1 Methanofollis sp. | reverse complement strand
TCAGTGGTCATCGTCTCCTCCGAGGACATCGTCTCCTCCGAGGACATCGTCTCCTCGGTGGTCATCGTTTCTTCGGTGGTTATGGTTTCTTCTGTAATCTCCGTCCCCGGAGGTACCCCCATTGTCTCGGTATCCACGGGGACTCCGAAAGTTTCTGTTGTTCCTGCCGGCGGTACGGTCGTCTCCACCCCCACGGGCGACACGGTGGTCGCGGGCAAGGGTTGGGTCGTCGTCTCCGGCCCTCCGGGCTGCGATCCTGTACATCCTGCAGTGACTGAGAGCATGCCAACAATCAGAAGCAGGATAAAAAACCAGGGTAGTATTCTTTTCATGGTCCCCCCGAGCAGAACATACCCCTCATAATATTTATAGAATATGGACGGGCACACCCCTCCATCCTGCAGATTGGGGGGGCAGGATATAGTATCGGCCGATTATTTCATCGAATATCCCACAATGAACAAAAATTCACCATAAAATATCGCACAAAACAAAGTTTTTTTGGATAAAAAAAGATCTGGTCGCACTATCTCAACGGAAGCGACGATAAAATTGACAAAAAATCCCACACTTCACCCGGGGCTGCCGGCAGGCCGGCCATCCCGGACAACGCTTATCAGGAAACGAGGCAATGGCCCGATGACCGCGATGACCAGAATCATGATCGACACCAACATCTTTCTCTCCCTGTACGAGTCGAAAGAAGATCCGGAAGAGATATTCAGGGACATCATGAAGGTGCGTGCCTCCCCGGTCCTGCCAGACGTCATCTTTGACGAGTACCTGCGCAACAGGGACAGGGCCCTTGGCTCTCGCGCACGACGGATCAGGAATGCAGCAGTTCCTGAAGATGAAATGCCCGATTTCCTGGTGCAGTCTCCGGAATATTGCCGGCTGCAACAGCGCGCGGGCGAATACAACCGGAGTATCAGGGATCTGGTCGCCGATATCCAGATGATGATCGCAGATCCGGCCGGCGATCCGATCTTCGCCGCCCTTTCCCGCCTCTATGCCGACCCGGAGACCACGACGCTACGGTGGACACGGGCCCATTTCGAAAGGGCCAGTCAGAGAAAGATCATCGGAAACCCCCCGAAAAGCGAGAGAAAAGATATGATCGGTGACGAATTGATCCGGGAAATGGTCCCGGACCATATGCATGAAGATCTCATCCTCATCACCCGCGATATGATGTACAGGAACCCTATCACCTATGTACGCAGGGAATATCAGGAGAGAACAGGCAGTCGCCTCATGGTGGATGAACGTCTTTCATCAGCCCTGAGACAGATGGGAGAGGAACCGTCCCTTGCATTGCTCCGCTTTGAGGAGGAAAGTTCGGGGCCGACAGAATAAAAAAAGGAGAACCATTATTACCGGCCGCTCAGTCCTCTCCGGGAATAGAAATATTTGTCCTGCACGACTATTCGCGCCACCCGCGGGGGCGATGCCGGTCACACCTGCCAGATGGTGTGACCGGGGCTTCGCACAGGGAACGTCACTGAAACCACCGGGTCGCCCTGTCTGGTCGGTCCTCTCCCCCGACCGGGCCGGGCAGGATGCGATCTTCATCGCCGGGCCGGCGAAACGGCCTGCATGGATACCCCTGCACCGTTGTTTCGAACAGACGCGGGAAGTGTATCCTCCTTCCTGACGTGAAAGAGGTTGTTTTCGAAAGAGAAGCCACACGACCCCGTGCAGAATGCGGAAAGACAGATTCAAGTACGAACCCTATAAATACTGTTCCTGAGAACATTTCTACAAATGGATGTTCATTTGCCCTTTTTTTTAAGAATCACATGAACGACGGGCATAGTCCATCAGATACAGGAGAGAGCATGTTCAGTAACGGCATAGAAATATTGGGCGCATTTATCCTTTACCTCGGCCTCATGGTTGTGATCGGCTTTGTCTATTACAACAAGACAAACACCGTCAGCGATTACATCCTCGGCAACCGGGGCCTGAACCGCTACGTCGCGGCACTCAGCGCAGAAGCATCAGATATGAGCGGGTGGTTGCTCATCGGCCTCCCCGGCCTCGCCTACCTCTCCGGCATGCAGGCAGGATGGGTGGCCCTCGGCCTTATCATCGGGACATTTCTGAACTGGAAATTCGTGGCGAAGCGTCTCAGGATATACACCCAGCAGGCCAACGATTCGCTCACCCTCCCTGACTTTTTCAGGAACCGGTTCAATGACAGGTCAGGCCTCATCAGCAGCATCGCAGCGGTATTCATCCTGATCTTCTTCCTGATCTACACCTCGGCGCAGTTCGTGGCCAGCGGGAAACTCTTCAACACGGTCTTCGGGATCGATTATACTGTCGCCCTTCTGATCGGGTCTCTGATCGTCGTCTCCTATACATTTACCGGCGGTTTCAAGGCCGTATGCCTGACCGATTTCATCCAGGGGACACTGATGCTCTTTGCCCTTGTGATGGTACCCCTCTTTGCGGTATTCCTGCTTGGCGGCCCTGTCGCCACGGTCGGCGGTCTTGAGGAGATCAACCCGGCCCTGCTGGACCCCTTCACCGATGCACAAACAGGCGACCCCCTGACCTTTGTCGCGATCATTTCCATGCTCGCATGGGCCCTCGGTTATTTCGGCCAGCCGCATATCCTTGTCAGGTTCATGGCAATCAAAAGACCCGAGGAGATCGGGGAGGCCAGGTCGATTGCCATGGTCTGGGTCATCATCTCTCTCTGCGCCGCCGTTGCCATCGGGCTTATCGGCCGCGTCTTCTTAAGCCAGCCCCTGGTCGGCCCCGACGCGGAGACCGTCTTCATGGTGATGACCAGCGAGGTCTTCTTCTCCTTTGTCGCCGGGATCGTCCTCTGCGGTATCCTTGCAGCGATCATGAGCACGGCCTCGTCCCAGTTGCTGGTCAGTGCATCAGCGGTATCCCAGGATCTGTACAAATCATTCTTCAGAAAAGGTGCAAGTGACAGAGAACTGATCTGGGTCAGCCGTTTCTCCGTCCTTATCGTCGCCGTCTTCGCCATCCTTCTGGGCCTGGACCCTGAAAGCAGCGTCTTCAACATCGTCTCGTACGCCTGGGCAGGATTTGGCGCGGCGTTCGGGCCTGTCCTGCTGATGGGCCTCTTCTGGAAGAGGACGACACGCCAGGGCGCTCTCGCCGGTGTGATCGTCGGCGGACTGACTGTCCTCATCTGGAAACAGTTCGGTTTCTTCGGGCTCTATGAGATTATCCCGGGTTTTGTCCTCTCCCTCATCGCGATCTATGTCGTGAGCATGCTCACGCCTGAACCCGAGCCTGAAATAATCTCGATGTTCGAGCAGACCGAAGAAGAAGTACGGAAAGTGAATAACTAATCTATTCGCACCTTTTTTTACTGAAATGGCATCGCAGGATCTGCGATGATTCTCTGTGGTCTCGAAGCCGCCGGGGCCTGACGGCCTGCACGGGAACATCAGAACCTTACAAGATTTTCAATGCGCAGGATTCCCTCCCCCTGACAGGAATACATCTCACCATGATGGGGACATAGATCCATTTGTCCTACAATTACCAAAATTTAATTTTTAAAATACCACAATCGTTGCATTCGCAAATAGAAAACATTAAATGCGAATTACAGATAATATTTATTTGCCGGGTGAGAACCATCATAGAGAGTACCACCACCATTTCCCGGGAAGAGCAGGGATTCCTGTACCATCTGGTCGACAGCATCAGCATCCCTGTCTTCTATAAGGACACCAGAGAGGTGTATCTGGGGTGTAATAATGCATTTGCCGTTTTTTGTGGCATCCATACAGAGGATATTATTGGAAAAACCGTATACGAACTTTTCCCGCCAGAAATGGCCGACACCTATCATTTCAGGGATGCCGAACTCTTTGCACGACCCGGAACCCAGCAGTACGAAACAGTTCTGAGGTCACAGGACAGCATCATCCACCGCGTCGTATTCTACAAGGCGACATATACCGACGACCAGGGAGACGTCTGCGGACTGGTCGGCCTTGTCCTTGACATCACCGAACAGAGGGGGGCCGAGGAGAGTCTCCGCCGTTCAGAAGAAAAATTCAGGGCGCTCTTAGAGACCATGACCCAGGGCGTGGTCTACCAGGACATGGCAGGCCGGATCGTCGATGCCAATCGGGCCGCAGAAAAGATCCTGGGCCTGAGCCAGGAATGCCTGCTCGGGAAGAGGCTGACCGATCCCTGCTGGCAGGCGAGACGTACCGGAACCTCACGCCTTGAGGCAGCAAAAAACAGGGAACTGATCGGGATCAGGGACCCGGTCTCCGGCGAAGAGCGCTGGGTCATGGCCTCCACCATGCCTGTTGCAGAAAACAGCCCGGAACAACCGTACTCCTGCTTTACCACCCTGGAAGATCAGACCCTGGAGAAGCAGGCAGAAAGGGCATTGAAACAGTCAGAGGCTGAAAAGGCACTGATCCTGAACTCCGTGGAAGAGACGATGGTCTACCTCGACCTTGAGTGCAGGACCATCTGGATCAACGATGCCACCTGCCGACAACTGGAGACGACATGGGAGGAGATGCTTGGCCGGCGCTGTTATGATATTGTCTGGAAGAGGGAGGAGATGTGCCCCTGGTGCCGGATACCCCGCATCATCGCAGGCGGAAAACCGGTATCTGATATGGTAAAACTTTCAGACGGTCGCATCTTCCAGATGACCACCTACCCCGTGTTCGATGAAATGGGAAACCCGGTCGGCTATCTTGAAAAGGGACTCGACATTACCGGGATCACGAAGACCCAGCGGGCACTGGAAGAGTTCAATAAAAAACTCAATCTCCTCTCGTCCATCACGCGTCACGACATCCTGAACCAGGTCATGGCCCTGATGTTCTACGTGGACGAGATCGAAGCCGAAATACCGGCCGGGTCACCGGTGGCGGCAATGGTCGGGAAGGTCAAGGACGCGACGACGCACATCGAGCGCCAGATCGCATTTGCCCGGGACTACGAGGCACTCGGCGTACACGGGGCGGAGTGGCAGACGGTCGCCGACCTCCTGGAGCGTGCATCCCGGGTCATCCCGTCTGATATCAGGTATTCGGCATCTGTCGGCGACCTCGAGGCCTTTGCCGACCCGCTGCTTGAGAAGGTGTTCTACAATATCTTCGAGAATGCTCTGAGCCACGGGGGCCATATCACCGCGATCACCGTCTCCTTTGTCGCGGGAGAATCCTCGGGGACGCTTGTCATCGAGGACGACGGTGTCGGCATCCCTGAAAAGGAAAAGGCACGGGTATTCCTGAAGGGTGTGGGTACAAAAACCGGGCTCGGGCTATTTCTCTCAAAGGAGATCCTCGGCATCACCGGGATCACCGTCGCTGAGACAGGCAGGGAAGGGGAGGGGGCACGCTTTGAGATCCGGGTGCCCGGGGGTGCGTACCGGCTTCACGGTGCATGAAGAGGCTCGGCAGGGCAATGAGGGGGCAGCAGTACAGCCTGCACCGCCGGTTGATCGGCCGGGTTTTATCTTTATGCCTGACCCATATGACCGCATGACGCAGATCGGTATCATCGGGACGGGCAGCATGGGGGGCATGCTCGTCAGGTCATTCATCGAGAGCGGGGCCGCGAGGCCGGACGCGATCCTCGCGTCCAACCGCACCGCGGCGAAGCTCCAGGCACTCGCGGCGGAGACTGGCATCGGGTGCGGCAGGGACAACAGGGAGGTGGCCGGGCATGCGGACGTGGTCTTCCTCTGTGTCCGGCCTTCCGAGGTCGGGGACATCCTTCGTGAACTGGAAGACAAACTCTCGCCGGAGAAATTGCTCGTCTCTATCGCTGCCGGCGTCCTGCTGGAGGACCTGCAGGCATGGACAAAGGCGCGGGTGGTGCGGGTGATCCCGGCCCTCACCTCCGAGGTGCTGAGGGGTGCCTCCCTGGTGGCCTTCGGCGACCGGGCGACGCCTTCAGACCGGGAGACCGTCCTCTCCCTCCTGAACGCGATCGGCAGGGCGGTGGAAGTGGAGGAGGAGGACTTCGAGGCCCTCACTCTCCTCACCAGTTGCGGGCCCGCGTTCGTCGCCGCACTGATGGAGGAGATGGCGGCGGCGGCGGTGCGACAGGGCGGGGTGCGGCCAGACCTTGCGGAACTCCTCGTGAAGGAGACCCTGATCGGGACGGCAGGCCTGCTCAAAGGCACCGACTTCGGCCGCCTCATCGCTCGCGTGGCGACGCCGGGCGGGATCACGGAGAAAGGGGTGGCTGTGATCCGGGAGAGGGGGCCGGGAATGTTTGATGAGATGATGAGGGCGGCGCTGGGGAA
>NZ_JAQVNX010000073.1 GCF_028702905.1 Methanofollis sp. | reverse complement strand
TCTTCATGATCCATGTTACCCACTCTTTTCCGCAGCGATATTTATTCTCTCTTATGCCTCCCTGCAAGATACAGAAGGCCGATAATGGCTCCAAGTGCAGGAAGGGATCCCGTACCCGACTTCTGGGTGGTCGGCAGCACGGAGGTGGGTGGCAGAGTCGTTGCGTTTGCCGGGGCCGGGGTATCGGTCACTGTCATGGCCGGTGTCGTGGCAGTGGTCGTCGGGGCGAAGGTCATGAGGGCATAGGTGCCTGCCGTCGGGATATCCGCGCCGATCCAGTCGCCGTCGATCCGGGAGGGCAGCTGGTGCCATGCCCCGTCTTCATAACTGGCCAGGAAGAGCGTCCCGGTCCTGGGATCTGCCGTTGCCGGGATCCTGAAACTGAGGGTAGCCTTCGGAGAGAAGGCGGTCCCTGCAGGAGAGAGTGTATAGGCGCCGGTGAGGGCCCTCCATCCGGCGGGCATCTTCTCTGCCTTCACATTGAGGACGGAGATCCTGTCGGTGCCCGCGCCTGTCAACCTGACCGTGCCGTCCACCGATGCAACGGCGGCTGAAGGTGCGGGTGATGCCCCGGCTCCTTGCGAACCCCCGCCTGATCCATCTGGTTGGGTGATGGTGTCTGCTGGCGAGGCACCTTCGCCGATGGTGACGACCTTTCTGAGTTCCTCCTCCCCATCGACAAGGGCGGTGATCGTGACGGTGCCATCTGAGATACCGTTCACGGTGAAGGAGATCTCAGAATCCTTCGGCCCCTGCTTCTCGCCGGTGAAGCTCAACCCGGTGGCGATGGTGTTCTTGCCTTCCATCGCCGTGCCTGCGAGACTGATCTGGTCATAGGTACCTGCGGTGATGGTGTCGAGGAGGGTGGTGGTGATCGACCCGCCTGCACTGGCGATTCCCTTCATCCCCTTCGTAGTCCCGCCCTTTATTACGTTCACCTCGATGACCTGTGCATTCTGGGTGTGTACTGTCGTTTCGGCGTCTTTGAGAGTGAAGGGAAGGACGAGCCCGTCTGTGCTATAGGAAAATGCTGAGCCGGGAGAAACTGTGAAATCTGCGTCAATTCTGAGAGAAAACTGTGTTCCATCTTCAAGGTCGGATATATCAATGTGTATGGTTCCGCCGTTGTCGATCCTGTCTGGCGATGTCGCAATTGTGGCCGCATGTGCCCCTGATACGACCATACAGAAAATGATGATTTCTATCCATTTTTTCCCAGTATTGCCCATGATGATCTCATGCTCCTATGATTTTCTCCATTCAAATAAGTATTCATGAAAAATTATATATTATATAATATCTATGTGTGGGTTATGACCAATCCTGTACAGTTGCGGATGATACTGATCCCGATGATACTCCTCGGGATCCTGTGTCTCATCATACCGGCATCCGCGGCACCCGCTGTCATGAACGTGACCCTCGACAAAACCTACCAGTATAAGGACATGAGTGTCCGTTATCTGGAGTTTGTCGACGTCTCCGATCCTGCGGTGTCGAAGGCCTGGATGCTGGAGACAATCCCGGGGGACTTGAAGAAGATCGAAACACCGTCTATCAGATACCTTAATCGGTCATTCACGAGCGATCAGGCCACTGTCCGCGGGATCACGGTTCAGGTTGACAGGGCCGCCCTTGAACAACCTCTCTCCCTGGATGGCATGGCTCCTTCATATGTCTATACCCTGCTTCATGTTCCCACACCTCAGATCGAGGTCGCCGGAGAGTTGGGAAATCCGATTATTGCCAAATACGGTAACTTTACTCAATCCAATGTTCCGGACGGCATCTCGGCTCTCTTCAATGCCTCCGAGTTCTTCTATCTCTATGCTCCCGAGGCCGTTGTCCACTATAACTCCTCGACCGGGCAGATGACCCAGGTTGGCACTTTCTCCGGGTCGATAAACAGTATCGGAAAGACTCTTGTGGACAACCAGGTATCTCTCTCCCCGTTCTCGGCCAATGCGAACAACACCGCATCCATGACCACCAATGCACCCGAGTGCGTTCCGACGCCGGGCAAGTATGCCCTATCGGCGATCCGATACGACCCTGCAGGAGAGAAGATCCATGTGCTTGCCTCTCTGCCTGTTGTGATCATGGAAGAGAACCGGTCGCTCACCTGGAATGAAAAGACGGTTCCGGTCGGCTTTTACCCCGGGGAGGCATCTGACGTCACGCTCTCCTTCGACAATCAGACTGGCATCACCGACACCGCCTACCTGATCGTCAGGAATGGCACGACCTATGACATAGCGGCGAGCGCCGACGTCGACACCCTTGCCGCAGACGTGAAGGACCACTGGGATACGATGGGACCGACTACATCCATCTGTGACCTTCTCATCTGGGGCGTCACCCATGAGATCGGTAAGGATCAGCCTGTGGTGTACACGGTCACTGCGGTCGGCGATGTGACCCCGTTGCCGAATATTAACTGGTCTGATGTCGCCATAACGCCTGGATACGGATGTTCTGGCCATGCAAACAGCTCAGCAGCGACGATCCCGGCGGCCACCCTCAACACTCTGGGGACTGGCACCTATTATGTCTATGCGGCAGGGCTGAACGCGGACCACGACATCGTTGCCATCGACCAGAAGGAGGTTGCGGTCAGCACCAAGCCCGCGCCCCCATAATCCAATGCCAGAGGCCAGTACGTCTTCGGGGCACGTCTCCGAATGGTCTCTCCGTGGTCGGGTTTTCGGGCGTGAGTTACAGCATTATCCGGCCGCCGAGGTAATTCCTCTTCCCTTTTTTCTCCGGTCAGGCCACGTGGACCTGGCGATGGAGCCATAAAATCGCAAGGCCGGCGCCTCCAATGACAAGGCCGCAGAGGACGAGGTCCAGAGGCTTTTCGAGGCCGGTCGGGATCCAGTGCAGGGAGAACACCCCTGAAAGGATCATGATGCCGGCAAGGAGCATGAGCGCCCCGCCAAGGGGCAGTCGGATCGTTTCAAGGAGCGGCCCGACCCTGTCGAGGAGTGCCGTCCTGAACTCTTTTTTCAGGAAGAGGGCAGCGACGATGAAGAGAGCCGCAAAGAGGATCCACTCTGACGGTTCGGAGAGTTCGGACATGAGGAGAGACCAGAGGTCGCGGCTCTCCGCTCCTCCCGTGAAGGGGCCGAGAAATGGATAGAGCCAGTTTGCCGGATAGGCCCACATCGTGTCGAGGGCCTGGTGGGACGCGACCCCGACCGCACCGGCAAGGACGATAGGGGATCTGAACCGCCAGAAGACGAGGAGGCCGACTCCAATGGCGAGGACGAGGAAGATGAGGGTATGCGTGTAGATCCTGCCGTAGCCGATCGAATCTGCGAGGACGATATAGCCGAGGGGCTTGTCGATAAGATCGGGGAGGAGGGCCCCGAGAGCGCACGCCGCAACGACGGCCCGCCTCTCCCCGACCGCCCCGGCAAGGAGGAGGCCGAGGACGATACCGGCGGCAAGGTGGCAGAGGAGGAACATTTCACCACCAGTCGGGCATGCCGCCATATCTACCTTCCCGATACTGCAGGTTTCCCGTATTTGTCAGGGGAAAGATGTCGTGTGCCTGGGCACAACACCATATCGAAGGGTATATGTGTGGAGGTAGCATTCGATGGGTGGGGAATACTCATGTCCGGGCCCTCCCGGAGGAGACCCCCGGTGGTGAGCACCCGTGAATGATATTCATATCCGCATTCCGTTCCCCTTTGATGACGAGGGCTATATTGAACGGACCTGCCCTGCCTGCCGGAGGAACTTCAAGATGCAGCTGAGCGAGCGTGAGGTCGAGTGGATCTCGCGGGCACGGCTGAACTCCTTCAATCTCCTCTGTTCGAACAGGATCTACATATTCGAGGACGAACCCGAGGCCCAGTGCTCGTGCCCGTATTGCGGCCATGTCGCGCCGGTGAACGGGTGGTGGACCCATGAGCAGCGGAGTTATATTCAGGTCTATGCCCACATGGTGATCCGGGACATCCTCCTTCGCGACCTCACGGCGGGGCAGGTTTCCGGTGCCGGCCATTCTGCCGGAACCTACTCGACCCGCCTCCAGGTCACCGGGGTGCGGAACCTTCCCCTGTCCATCCCCTGAGGATGGCATTTGTCTCTTCCTGCCCGTATTACCGGATTGTTGCCTGTTTTGTTCTGGCCTGTCGCCGCATCCAGACATAGGCAGCGATAGCGAGGACCTCGGCGATCGCGACAAAGCCCACGATGTGGGCGACCGAGACCTCGTACAGGACGCCCATCACCGTGCTCCCCAGGAACCAACCTGTGCCATAGACCGCATAGATGTAGCCGAAGGCCCGGCCCCTGATCTCGGTGGCTGTCCGGTCCGCGAGGGACGCCCGCATCACTGTCTCGTGGAGGCCGATGCCAGCCCCCCAGATGAGGGTGCCGAGGACGATGAGAGATGGGGCGGTGCTGAAGGCGAGGGCCGGGATGGCGATGTTGATCAGGGGGATGAGGAGAAGGGCTCTCGTCCCGATCCGGTCGTAGGCCCATCCCCCGCCGAGGGCGACCAGGGTGGAGACGGCCATCGCCCCGGCATAGATGAGGGGGATGCCGGGATCTGCGATGAGGCCCTGGACCTTCATGTGGTAGGAGATGAGGGGGAAGCTCGCGAACCCGGCCATTGCAAGGAAGAGGAAGGTGGCGTACGGGACGAAGCGCCGTGTCTCCGGGACGCCTGCGTCTTCGTCCGACTTCTCGAAGATGCCTGGTTCAGGGACGGCCCTCTTCCCGATGGCAAGGAAGACGAAGAGGAGGACGATCGGGAGGGTGAGGAGGGCGAAGCCGGTCTGATAACCCCCTGCGGTCAGGATCGCCGCGGCGAGGAGGAGGGGGCCGATGATCGCGCCGACCTGGTCGAGGGCCTTGTGGATGCCGACCCCCCAGCCCCGGCCGACCGGCGAGGCCGCGAGGGAGATGATGGTGTCGCGTGCCGGCGCCCTGATCGCCTTGCCGATCCTTTCTGTGATGAGAAGGACGGCAGCGACCTCCCAGGTGCCGGTCAGGGCGAGGAAGGGGATGGCAAGGAGGAGGCCGTAGCCGAGGTAGACGATCCGCCAGTAATGCTGGGTCTGGTCTGAGTAGAGGCCGGTGAGCACCCGCAGGCCGTACCCGGTGAACTCCCCGAGGCCTGCGACGAGGCCGACGATGGCGGCAGAGGCCCCGAGAGTGAGGAGGTACGGGCCGGTGACGCTCCTCGCCCCGTTCGAGACGATGTCGCCGAGGAGGCTGACGATGCCGAGGAGAAGGATGAGCCTCATGGCGGTCTGCCGCGGGGCGGTCATCTGGTCTGGCCCGGCCATGGCGAGGGGTGGAGGATGGAGGAGAAATAGGTTCGCCCGGTGTGGGGATCTCTCCGGTGTCAGGGGGAACGTGTTCCGAAGGGGGCTTCGGCAGAAGAAATCTCTTTAAAGGCATTTTTGATCTGTCGAATCGTTCCCGGATTAAATGAAAAGTGACATATATTACGTGTTTAATGTTTGTACGTGTGATGATATGCGATCCACTCTCTCCCTCTCTGGTATTGGATGCCTCCTCCTCCTTCTCTTTGTTTGTGCCGCAGGATGCGTCAGTGAAGAAGAAAAAAAGATTGCGGAAGCAGGTGCGCTGGTCGAGTCGGCAGCCACGCACTGGGAGATCCTGAACACCACCGAAAATTTTGACACAGTCTCCCTCGGGAATGTCAGAGCGGAGATGGCTGCAGCGAAGACGGACCTCGACGAGGCCCTCGTGATCCTCGACACCGTCTCCTATGACCGCCTTTCTCCTGACGAAAAAAAGCATCTCGATGCCCTCAAGACGCTGTGTCAGGTGGACGCCGAGTTTGCCGGGATGATGCGTGACGAAGGCTGTGACTTGCTGAAATACGGTCAGGATCTTATGTTCGGAAAGGGTAATGTCTCGGGTTTTGAGTCATTTGATCAGATACGGGACAACCTTATCAGGATGAAAGAGAAATCTCGGGCTCTGGAGACGAAGATGGTCAGGATTGATATCGAGTCCCTTCCTCCTGGCTGGCAAGAGGATGTAGCCGGGATGAAGGCCGGTATCGGGGATTTCACCACGATGCTCGGCGAAATGATCACGTTGGCCGACCAGACCGAGAAGGTGTGCGCCCTGCTCGATTCTGCAGCTGCCCATTTTGAAGTTCTGGACACTGGCGGAGGAACTGAATATTATTCTGTCGGAGTCATAAGGGCAGAGATGGCTGCTGCAGAGACCGACCTCAGCGGGGCCCTCAGTATCCTTGAGACGATCCCCTGTGACCGACTCCCTCCTGACGGGAAAGAGCAGTTTGATACCCTCAAGACACTGTGCGAGGTGGACGCGGACTTCTGTGGGATGATGCGGAATGAAGGCTGTGACTATCTGGACCACTGCCAGAAAGCGACGCTTGCTCATGACGAAAAATCTGGGATTACCCAGTTGAAACTGGCAAGGGAGGATCTCGTCAGGATGAAAGAGAAATTGCCGGCGATGGAGGCGAAGATGGCGACGATCGATATCGAATCTATGTCCACTGCCTCCAGAGGAGATCTTGTCAGCATGAAGGTCTATATCGAGGAGTTTGGCAAGAGCGTAGACGACGCGATCGATCTGCTGGACCAGGTCTGCTGATGCCCCCTGCCGGATGGGAACGGCGGATGTTTATCCTCTGAGGGGCAAGATTTCTCATGGAATCGGATCTCTCCCACGAGTGCGATGCGACCCCCTCCCATCTCCGAAAGGATCCGGCAATCGCCGCCTCCGCCTCCTTTGTCTGGGGGGGGATGGGCCAGGCCTACAACGGCCAGTACGGGAAGGGCCTCCTCTTTTTCACCGGGGTGATGGTCGGACTTTTTGCCCTCCTCATCCCCGGGATCATCATCTGGGCCTATGGCATCTACGACGCCTACGTGACAGCCCAGAAGGTGAACGACGGCGCGGTGCCGTACAGGGAGACGGGTTTTCTCCACCTCCTCGGTTTTGTCCTCCTCACGATCGCCCTCATCTTCGTCTTCGCGGTGGCGACTGTGTTCCTCCTCCTGATGGCAGGGCTGGCCGGCTATCTCCCCCTCTGAACTTTTTTCAGTTTCGTCCCCCGCGGCTGTGACGGCCCTCACTCTGCCGGCGCCCTGCGCACCTGCAGGAGGCGCATCGCCCGGGTGTCGCCATCGGCCTCGACCCATCCCATCTCGATGAGGCCGAGGAGGCGGGAATAGAGATAGGCGTCGCCGCATTGATCGTACTCCATGGAGAGGGCTCCGAGGGCGTCGCCGATCACCCGGGCCGCACTCGTCCATTCGTCCGGGACGGCGTCGAGGACGGCCTGCGGGATGGTGGCCGAGACTGTATGGCAAAGCTGCCCCCGCCAGAGGGTGCGGACGTCCTGGCTGTCCTCGTCCTGTTTTAACTGTTTCCAGGTGCGCAGATAATATTCTGCCTCGTCCGGGGTGAGTGCCCGTCCTTCGTCCTGCTGAGCGGCGAGCCAATCCGGCTCGAGTTCGCCGAGGCTGATCGGGACGATCCTGTCAGGGCCCGGGTCAGGTTCGTCCTCGTACAGGACATCGATCCCGTCGGTGAGGTCGACAACTTCGATCCCGCAGGGGTCGGGCTCCCTGCTGAGGAACTCCAGGAAACCGGCGTACTCCCGGGCAGACCGCCGGGTGAGCCAGACGACACGCCGGGCGTTGCCGGGCCGTGTCTCTTCCCAGAACGCCTTGATAGCGTTCAGGTCGTCGGCGTACCAGGACTCGTACTCGGTCCCGGCGTACAGGGCCCGGAAGAAGGCCTCCCTCGCCTCCAGGTCGTACGGGTCGATCGGCCCGAGGGAAAGGTCGTCAGGGAGGGCGAGTGCTGGCCTGCCCGCGGCATTAAGGGCGCCGGCAGATGATTCGGTAAAAGTGATATTGATAGTGTCGGTCATGGTGTGTCTCCGGTCCCGGGAGGGATTGAGGCAGGTACGTCGGTGGCCGGGCACATATGTGTGCGGGTCGGGGACGACGTATCGGTGTCCCTCCCCTCTCACCTGTATGACATCAGATCCCCTCCGACGATGTGTCAGGAGAATGAGGGATGCTTCCACCAGTGCTGCTGCAGAAAAGGAACTTTTCCAGATAACTCCCGCTCTCCCTTATTGTACCGTGCAAAATGGAGGGAAACGCCGGGGGGGAGATTTGAACTCCCGAGGTGTCAAACACCAGTAGCTTTCGAGGCTACCGCCTTCCCGGACTAGACTACCCCGGCCTGTCCGGCTATTATTATCTGTCGGCTGCGTTCATAACCTTTGCGATGGCATGGGTGCGCCGCCCCCTCTCAGTGACCCCGTCCTTCCGGGACTGCCGGCGTCATCGTGGGTGCTGCTCTTCTTCTGGAAGGGCGGATATATCCCGACCCTCAGGTCAGGCAGGACGGTTGATAAAAACAGGGTGCCGGGATATCCCGGCTTTTCACCGCTTCAGGCGACAGGGCCTGAGGGGCCCTTCTTGACGGTGACGAACATGTCGTCGACCCGGACAAGCATTGCCGCCATCTCGGTTGCGGACATGATCGCCTGCTTCTTCACCCGTGCCGGCTCAAAGACCTTCTCGGCCTTCATGTCCACGACCTCGCCGGTGTAGACATTGAGGCCAGCGTACTTTTTGCCGGCGGTGTGGGCCTGCTTGAGTTCGACGACCTTGTCGATCGGGTCGAAGCCCGAGTTCTCGGCGAGAGTCTTCGGGATGTCCTCGAAGGCCGCTGCATAGGCTTCGAGGGCGATCTGGGTCCTGCCGCCGACGCTTGCTGCGTAGTCGCGGATCCGCAGCATCATCTCGACCTCGACAGAGCCGCCGCCGACGACGAAGGTCCCGTCTTCAAGGGCGTCCTGGACAACGCGGCGGGCGTCCTCGACCGCACGTTCGAGTTCGTCGATGAGGTGCTGGGTCGAGCCCCGCAGCAGGATGGTGACTGCCTTCGGGTTCGGGCACTCGGCGATCTTCACCAGGTCGGCGTCCTCGAACTGCTCGACATAGCCGGCCGTGCCGATGACCTCTGGCGAGATCTCCTGGACCTTGTTCACGATCACGGCGTTGAGGGCCTTTGCCGCGAACTTCATGTCCTTCTCCGCAACGTCCTCGACAGCGAAGATGCCGTACTTCGCCAGGTAATACTGGACGGCGTCGGCGATCCCCTTCTGGCAGAAGATGACGTTGACACCGGCGTCGCGGATCGCGTCGGCGAGCTTCTTCAGGCTCTCGCGCTCCTGTTCGCCAAAGGCGGTGAGCTGGTCGCTGCCGGAGATCTTGATCTTCGACTTCACCTGGGTCTTCGTGATCTCCAGGGGCTGGGCAAGGAGAGCGACCTTCGCGTTCTCGACTCTGCGGGGCATACCGTCGGCGACCCTCGTCTTGTTGATCACGACACCCTTGACGAGTTCGGCGTCGTCCATCGAGTCGCCGACCTCCTTGGTGACGGCTACATCGTCCTCATCGATGACGGTCTTCCCGTTCTTCTCCTCGGCAACGGCCTGGACGGCGTCGACGATGATCCCGGCGACCTTCTCCTTCACCGACTCGATCGACTTCCCGGTCATCGAGGTGGATGCGATCTGCAGGAGGATCTCGCGGTCCTCGGGCGTGACCGTGATGATCAGGTCGTTGAGGATCTCCAGCGCCTTCTCCATACCCTTCCTGTAGCCGAGGGCGATGATCGTCGGGTGGATCTCCTTCGTGAGCATCGTGCCGGCCTGCTCCATAAAGGCGCCGCCGAGGATGCAGGCGGTGGTGGTGCCGTCGCCGACCTCGTCGTCCTGCGTCTCGGCGACCTCGACCATCATCTTGGCGCCGGGGTGCTGGACCGAGAGCTCACGCAGGATCGTCGCTCCGTCGTTCGTGATTGTAACATCCCCGCTTCCGGAGACGAGCATTTTGTCCATACCCCGGGGGCCGAGCGTCGTCCGTACCGCGGCGGCGATCGCCTTTGCCGCAAGAATGTTGGACTGCTGCGCCTCGTGCCCCTTGGTACGCTCGATGTTATCTCGTAATATGACAACTGGCTGTCCGGCAAGCATGATAGAATCCTCCGATATCTCATTAATATGGATTAGAACTTCTATATATATGGTCCGGTGTTCTCCCCACCTGCTCTGAGTGGGGCAGAGTGTGTGCTTCCTCCTCCGGGGGAAATGCCTTCTGGCGCATAGATCCGGTCTGCAGAGATTCTTTATGGATCGGCACCGAAAGCTGCGTATGGATCACAGCCTTGCCCTCACCAGGCTGGAACAGGGTATCCTTCTTCTGGTCATTCTTGGCGGGGCCGGCATCGCCTTCAATCTCTATACAGGCCCGGGTACGGAAAACCCTATTGGCATCGTCCCCGACGCCCTTGCAGGTTCTTCGGCAGCCCTCCTCGTCGATACCCCTCTCGAAGGGTTCGGCGACCCGGCCGATCCCGGCAGGATCGGTTCGGTCTCCATCTCCCTCAGGCTCTTCCCGGGCTCTGTCGGGGCCGTGGACATAGGCCGGGCAGGTGTCCTCTTCACCACGCAAGGAGGCTCGGAGACCTGTGGCATTGGCCCGGTCCCCCCGAACTGGACGATCACCGACAGGCTGAACGCCCTTCCCATCGGCGCCGCCGACGATGACGATCTCCTTGAACCGGGCGAGGAGTTCGTCCTCAGGGTCTGGCCGTCCCGCGCCCTTGCACCCCGCGAGACCTTCACTCTCACCGTCGCCCCGCCGCGGGGCCCGGCGGTGAAAGTCACGCAAACAGTGCCCCCGAGGATCACGCCGGTGACCGATCTCGGATAAAATCGGGGGCCGCAGGTCGTCCACGACCTCGCCCCTCCCGGTCCTGCCTGTCGTGATCCCATCGTCGACGTGAGCATTGCCCCCTGAGTCATGGAGGCCGTGCCCGTGGGGATCCTACGGTTTTTTCAAATTCGCTGCGCTCGTCCCGCGAAGACTTCGTCTTCTCGACTCTCTTTGGTCATCCCCCCATTGCGATTGGCCCCTGGAAGACAGGAGGAAGATCCTGATGAGGGGGATTGCCATCCTATCCCTATCCTGCACCGGGGGCCGGGGGCGTAGTCCCCCGGCAAGAGATGCCTATCAACCGCCTTCCCCACATTCTGGACTGGGGGCGTAGTCCCCCGGGCCAGGCACCCCTGAAAAGGATTTACCATGAAAATGATCCAGAAGATCCGTTCTCCGGGTTTTCATGAGGTTTTGACTCTCAACGAGCACCCCATGATGGAGATGGAGAGGACAAAA
>NZ_JAQVNX010000072.1:3798-11381 GCF_028702905.1 Methanofollis sp. | reverse complement strand
ATCCTCGCCACCCTCGCCACCGTCCAGTACGCACTTCGCAAGGCAGGAGTTGCCGGCGTGGGCGACGGTGTCGAGGCCGCGGCAGAGGTGCTCGACGCATGAAGGTCGGCGTCGCTGACACCACCTTTGCACGCGTCGACATGGGCGCGATCGCCATCGACGAGCTCCGCAAACACGCGAGCGTCGGTATCGAGCGCTACACCGTCCCGGGGTTCAAGGACCTCCCGGTCGCCTGCAAGAAACTCATCGAGGAGCGGGGATGCGACATCGTCATCGCCCTCGGCATGCCGGGCGGCAAGGAAAAGGACAGGATGTGCGCTCATGAGGCCTCCCAGGGCCTCATGCTCGCCCAGCTCATGACAAACCACCACATCATCGAGGTCTTCGTCCACGAGGACGAGGCCGAAACAGACAGAGAACTTGCCTGGCTCGCTGAACAGCGGACGAGGGAGCACGCCACCAACGCCGTGAACCTCGTCCTCAGGCCGCAGGCCCTCACCAGGCAGGCCGGCACAGGCCAGAGGCAGGGCTTCGAGGACGCAGGCCCTGCGAGGCAGTGAACCGGCAGAATAAAAAGATAACACAGACAGGATCGATCGAGGAGAAGACAATGGCAATCAAGCTTGGCTTTGTGGTTGCGGAGTTCAACCGCGACATCACCTATATGATGGAGATCGAGGGGCGGGAACACGCGAAGTTCCTCGGCGCAGAGGTCACCGAGTGCTTCTATGTGCCCGGCGCCTACGACATGCCCCTTGCGATCAAGAAACTCCTCTCCGAGGGGAAGGTCGACGCCGTCGTCACGATCGGCTGCGTCATCGAGGGCGCGACCCAGCACGACGAGATCGTTGTCCAGCACGCCGCCCGGAAGATCATCGACCTCTCCCTCGAGTACAACAAGCCGGTCGCCCTCGGCATCTCCGGGCCCGGCATGACCCGCATGGAAGCCAACGAGCGGATCGACTACGCGAAGCGCGCCGTTGAATCTGCCGTGAAGATGGTGCAGAGATTAGGATGAGGGCCCTCTCGGAAAAGATCGGTGCCGTCGCCCCGTCGGCGACGATCGAGATCACCGACGCCGCAAAAAAGATGAAGAGGGAAGGGATCGACGTGATCAGCCTCTCCATCGGCGAACCCGACTTCGCCACACCCGAACATATCGTGCAGGCCTGCTCCGACGCCCTGGCGCGCGGCGAGACCCACTATGCCCCGTCGGCCGGCATCCCGGAACTCCTCCATGCCGTGGCCGCAAAGTGCCGGACAGAGAACGGGATCCCCTGCGGACCGGAGAACGTCATCGCCACCTGCGGCGCGAAGGACGCTATCTATGAGGCGATGCAGGCCTGCCTCAACCCGGGAGACGAGGTGATCCTCCCTGACCCGGCCTGGGTCAGTTACGAGCCCTGCGTCCAGATGGCAGACGGACGGGTCGTCCACCTCCCCCTGAAAGAACCCTCCTTCCAGATCGACGACGCCATCCTGGAGAGGGTGGGGCAGAAGACGAAGATGATCATCGTCAACACTCCCTCGAACCCGGCCGGCACGGTGCTCTCGAAGGCATCCCTGAAACTCGTCGCGGACCTCTGCGAGGACTACGACCTCCTTGCCCTTTCCGACGAGATCTACGAAAAACTCATCTACGGCAAGGAACACATATCCCTCGCGGCTCTCGGGGACATGGCCGAACGGACGATCACCATCAACGGCTTTTCCAAGGCCTACGCGATGACAGGGTGGCGCCTCGGGTATGCCGTGGCACCCCTGCCGGTGCTGCGGCAGATGATGAAGGTCCAGCAGCACTCGATCTCCTCCCCCACGACCTTCGTGATGTGGGGCGGCGTCGCGGCCCTGCAGGGCGACCAGTCCTGCGTCGAGGCGATGCGAAAGGAGTTCGAGGCGCGGCGGATGTACATGCTCGACGAGTTTACCTCGATGGGATACACGGTCGCCCCGCCGGACGGCGCCTTCTACGCCTTCGTGAAGGTGGAGGGCGACGACATGGCGATCGCCCGCGCCTGGCTGAACGAGGCGCATGTCGCGGCGACGCCGGGTACGGCCTTCAATGCCCCGGGCTGGATACGCGTCTCCTATGCCGCCTCCATCCCCACCCTGAAAGAGGCGATGAGGCGGATACGTGCCTGGAAGAACGGACAGTAAACACAGACTGCGAACGGCATGAGTGCCTCAGGATGCTGCGGGGACACATTGCCCCCAATGGTATTCCTCGCCATCATTTTTTTCCTGATACTCCTGCTGCCGTCCGCTTCTGCCGCCGCCTCCCCTGAAAAGAACGTCCTTCTTCTTCATTCCTATCATGAGGGCCTCTCCTGGACCGATGGCGTCACTGATGGTGTATATACCGCTTTTGACGAGGGCACCACAGATGTCAACCTCTATATCGAGTACATGGACACCCCGCGGATCGCGAGTCCCCGGTACTCCGCAGAGATCGCCGGGGTGTACAGGCTGAAGTACGCGGATGTCAGGCTTGACGCCATCATCTGTTCGGACGAATATGCCTTTCACTTCCTCCGCGAGCACCATGACGCCCTCTTCCCCGGAACGCCGGCCATCTTCTGCGGGGTGAACTATTTTGAGGACGAGTATCTTGTCGGCTGGGAGAACTGCACCGGGATCGTCGAGGTCGCCGATGTACAGGGGACGGTCGACGCCGCCATCTCAATCGATCCGGGTGTCAGGGAGGTCTATGTCGTCAACGACAATACGCTGACCGGGATCGCCGATCGAAAAGTCGTCGAAGGGGTCGCACAGGGCTATGAAGGCCGTGTTGCCTTCACCATTCCGGAGAACCAGACACTTGAAGAGACGAAGGAGGACGTCGGCCGTCTCCCGCCCGACACGGTCGTCCTCCTCATGACCCTCACCAGGGACGCGAAAGGCACCTATTACGAGTATGACGATGTCATCGAGGCGGTCTCCGGCACCTCCCGCGTCCCGGTCTACAGTGTCTGGGAGGTGTATATGGGAGAGGGTCTGACCGGGGGGAAACTCCTCTCCTCGGAGGACCAGGGACGGGAGGCCGGCATGATGGCCCTGAGAGTTCTCAACGGCGAACCGGCCTCGTCGATACCGGTGAAAAAAGATCCTCAGGGGAGATACGTATTCGACTATGCCCAGTTGAAAAGGTTCGGACTTGAAAACGCCACCCTTCCGATCGGAAGCACGGTGATCAACAGCCCGCCGCCCTCGGTAGAGATCGACCGGACCGTGGCGGTGGGGGCCGCCTTCGCCATCGCCACTCTCGGCATCGCAGTCCTCTTCCTCGGTTATACTGTCAGGATCAGAAGGCGATCGGAACGCGCACTCAAGGAGAGCGAGGAAAAATTCCGCTCCCTTGCCGAGCGGAGTTTCGACCTGATCTTCGCCACCGATGCCGACGGTCTGTTCACCTATGTCTCTCCCGCAGTCCACCGGATCAGCGGATACAAACCCGGGGAGTTCCTGGGCAAAAATTTCGCGTTCAACCGAGAAGAGGCTGACCGCTCCAGATTTGAATCCTTCTTCGCGGACCTTCGAGAGGGGAAGGCGATCGAGGGGCTGGCGGTCCGTATCCGTGCGAAGGATGGGTCGGAACGATACCTTGAGATCAATGCCGCACCTATCTTGAACAGCGGCGTGATGGTCGGCGCTCAGGGGGTGGCGCGGGACGTCACCGAAAGGATGGAGATGGAGAGAGTGCGGGCCGAGGCCTATGCCCGGATCGAGCAGAACATCGCGCAGTTCGCCACCCTCGGCGACGAGATCAGGAACCCCCTCGCGGTGATCGTCGGCATCGCCGACCTTCACTGCGAGGGACACCATGCCGGGCAGATCCTGGAGCAGGCGGAGATCATCGACGGGATCATCACCGCCCTGGACCGAGGCTGGATCGAGTCCGAGAAGGTGCGAGAGTACCTCAGGAAACACTGAGGTTTTTATGGGCGGGGGACGATCCTCTTCATCCATGATCCTGGCGGCCGGGGGGACCCCGCAGTGAAGGAGATGTTCGTCGTCCTCTGGTGGCGCCGGACCGGCACAGAGTGTCCGTACAGGACGGCCGATACGGGACTGACCCTTGCCGAACTCCTCATAGAACTTATCCCGGTGCTGGAGGAGAACGGCGTCGCCGTGGAGGTGCGGGTCGAGGAGGCGGGAGAGGGGAGCGGCGTCTTCTTCAACGGCGTGCCCCTCGACGACCTCCTGGCAGAGGCGGCAGGGGCAGAACGCTACTGCGCAGGGCCTTCTCGGATGGAGGAACTCGGTAACCCGGCCCTCACCTTCGATCCCAATGCTCCTGTCGGGCGGGTGCTTCCCGAGATCTTCTTCAGGAAGGCCGTGCTCCTCGCCCTGGAGGAGTGAGCCCCTATCCTTAAATTGATCGGCGTACACCCTCTTCGTATGAGCCATTGGATTTTTGATGTCCTGTTGAACCCGGACGCGTTCTTCAGGGAGAGGGCGGACAAAGCCCCGGGCCTGATGGTGCCCTTCATCCTCGTGCTGATCGCCGGGATCATCGGCGCCGTTACGGCCTATCTCACCATGACCGCCATGCTCCCCTCCCTCCCCTCGGAGATGCAGGGGTTTGTCGGCCTCATCGGCATCACCACGGCGGTCGGCATCGTGATCTTCTCCCTGATCATCTGGGCCGTCCAGGCCCTCGTCTTCTATGCTCTCTCCTCCTTTTACAACGGGTCCGGCGACCTGAAGAAGAGCCTCGAAGCGGTGGGGTACGGCTACGTCCCTCTCATCGTCTCGGCCCTGATCACTCTCGGCCTGACGTACTCCTTCCTCTCCTCCTTCACCTTCCCGGCCATCGACTTTACCGACCCGGCGGCCTCGGCGGCCTTCCAGGAGATGATCCGGAAGTCCCCGTTGCTCCAGGCGGGCCAGGTCCTCGGCGTCATCTTCCTCGTCTGGGCGGCGAACATCTGGATCTTCGGGATAAAGTACGCACGCACGATCACCACCAGAGACGCCGCGGTCGTCGTCGGTGTGCCGGTGGTCTTATATATCGTCTATCAGATCATCATCCTCGGTGTGCTGTAGATGAGAGAGGTGTTCTTCACCGGTGCGTTTCTTCTCCTCCTCCTTGCCGGGGCGGCGGCCGCGGCGACGCCCGAGGAAGACGCCGCACAGGTGATGGTCACCGGCGCGGTGATCGATCCGGCGGTCCTGATGCCCGGCGACGTGGCGACGGTCACGGTCACGGTGAAGAACACGGCACAGGTGAGCGTGCCTGTCAGAAGCGCAAAGATGTACACGGAGGGGAACATCCTCGTCCTCGACAACCCCTACCAGACCTTCGGTGCGATCGGGGCGGGGAACGAGGCCTCGTTCACCTTTACAGTGCAGGCAGATGCCGGTTCCGGTACCTATTACCCGCGTTTCGTCCTCGACTTCACGAATGCCGGGTCATTGCGCTACGCGGTGCCGGTGAAGGTCGAGGCTGTCGAACCCCGTGTCTCTGTCGCCGACATTCCCGACGCATTCACCGCGGGAAAGAAGGATATTGTGCGGGTGACGGTGAGCAACCCCCGCTCCGGGGAGGTCAACGGGGTCTCGGTGATGCCGTCGGGTGAAGGGTTGGTGAGCGTCCCGACGAGCGCCTTCATCGGCGCCCTTGCCCCTGACGGATCTGCAGAGGTCGCCTTCAATATCACGCCGGAGAGTGAGACCACCCTCACGATGACGGTGACGTACAGGAACGGCAGGAACCAGAGGACGACCGAGGTCTCGATCCCGATCGTCTTTTCCGAGGACAAGAAAAGTGCACGGATCGTCGTCTCCGGGGTGGATGTGACCACTGAGAACGGGTCGTACCGGGTCAGCGGCGACGTGACCAATGCCGGACTCGAGGTGGCAAAGGCCGTCGTGGTCACCGTGGGATCCCCCGGCGTCCCTGTCGACCCAAACCGCGTCTACCCGGTCGCTTCCCTGGACCCTGACGATCTCTCGAACTTTGAACTGACTTTCAGGGCGGAGAACGTCACCGAGGTCCCGCTCGTCATCGAGTACAGGGACACCAACGGGAACCTCTACACGACGAGGACGAACATCTCGGTCGAAGGGACGGCCCTGCCCGGCGAGGGAGAGGAGGGCGGATCCCTCCCGCTGACGGTCGTCCTTCTCATCGTCGCCGCCTTGGCGGTCGTCGGCGCGGTGATCTTCTTCTCCTGGAGGAGGGCGAAGGGGGGATAGCGCCGGTCGCATCCCCTGACCCTCGTCCCCCAGGTTTACAGCAGACCTCCCTTCTTTACAGTCGTTTACAGCAGTTCGCGGAAGGCGCTGAGATTCAACAGACGAATTTGAGAGCTTTGATATCGGTTATCTCCGCCACATGACGATATCGCATGATCGTTTGCAGCATCGCGGATATCACACACACGCACCCACCCGGAGGGAGGAGAAGAGATGCCACTGTGTGTGTGTGTTGTGCTGTAAGTTAGTACTGAGAGAGAGACGCGCTCTCTATCTCTATTAGTACTGTCAGTTTCCGGGCCAATTCGCGGCTTTCGATCTTCGCGGCAGGTGCTGAAATTCTGCTGTAAACGTGCTGCAATGCTGTAAGAGTCACGGACAGAAAAAGAAGGGTTTCATCCCCGCGAGTGGGAGATGATGTGCCTGAGTTCGGGGACGATGATCTTGCCGGTGGCGAGGGTCACGGCGCCGGTCGAACCAGGGACGCAGAAGACCGCCCTCCCGCCGACGATGCCCGCGGTCGCCCGCGAGAGGAGGGCCGAGGTTCCGATCTCGTCGAAGGAGAGCATCCTGAAAAGTTCTCCGAATCCTTCCATCCTCTTCTCGAAGAAGGGCTCGACGGCCTCGATGGTGCAGTCGTCGGGGGTGAGGCCGGTGCCGCCGTTGAGGACTACGGCGTCGGCCTTCCCGAGCGCGGTGACAAGGGCGGCCCGGATCGCCTGCCTGTCGTCCTTCACGATCACCGAGAAGACGACACGGTATCCCCCGGCGGTGAGGAGGTCCAGGATCGCCTTTCCACTGGTATCGTTCTCCTCGGTACGGGTCGAAGAGACGGTGATCACCGCCGCGGTGATCTCGATCGGCTTGATGTGCTCGGGTTTCATGAGAAGCCTCGGGGACATGTTGATCGCTCCCTCTGATACTTCTTGTGATAGAAGGGCCGCAAACCCCGACCCCTTTGTTTCCACTGGAAGAATGGAGAGATAGGAGGGGAGAAGATATCGCGAAAAAGGGTAAAAAGAGGCTGAATTTACCTGTACTCCACTATTCTGATCATTATATCGCGCGGATCCGCCGATCTGACCCCGGGATCCGAGAAGATCACCGAAGATCATGAGACGATCCCGGGAAGATCGCCGGATCTGATCGCAAGATCGCGGGATCCCGGCCCTGATCCGGGATCAGGATCGCCGGATCTGAGATCAGGATCCACAGATCAGGGATCAGATCAGGAGAAACGATCGGGAGATCAGGATCAGGGATCGGGGATCGGAGATCGAGATCCACAGATCAGGGATCAGATCAGGAGAAGCGATCAGGAGATCAGGATCCAGGATCGGAGATCGAGATCCACAGATCAGGGATCAGATCAGGAGAAGCGATCA
>NZ_JAQVNX010000072.1:0-3698 GCF_028702905.1 Methanofollis sp. | reverse complement strand
GGATCGGAGATCGAGATCCACAGATCAGGGATCAGATCAGGAGAAGCGATCAGGAGATCAGGATCCAGGATCGGAGATCGAGATCCACAGATCAGGGATCAGATCAGGAGAAGCGATCAAAAGATCAGGATCCAGGATCCAGGATCCAGGATCCGAGATCAGCCGATCATAGATCAGGATCTGACCGGGAGATCGGGATCATAACCTCCGGATCGTGATCCAGATCGGCGATTTCTGATCCTAAATTGAGGATCCTGATCCATGGATCGCCTGAGATCGGGATCAGCCGCCGCGCTGATCCGGGATCGGGGATCGGGATCTCTCCTGATATCTCTGATCCTCTGTTTTGTGATCGAAAGATCCTGCTCTGAGATCATAGATCATTTATAGTACAAGTCGCGAAGCTTACAACAAGCTGTTTTTCCAAATATAAAAGAAAACAGATACCCTGTTTTCCTGGCGTTCCAGTCGAAATAAAGGGGTGGGGGATCAGTTTCCTGATCTCGATGGATTCGACGGCGATCTCCCTGGCCGATATTTTGTTTATATACTATCTCCAATGGAAACAAAGGGGTTATATCTCCACGGCCCCCACCATCTGATGTTTTCCCCAGTACCCGCGGCTGATATCATGTCTGAAAACGACCATCAATCCTTTGGACTCTTTCAAAAGTTCCTGAGTAATAATCGGATCTTCAAAAACCGGGAGGTCCTCCGTCACTCGTACCGCCCCCAGATCCTCCCGCACCGGCGCCCCCAGATCGATGCCGTCGCTTCCATCCTCGCTCCTGCCCTCAAGAACGAAACCCCCTCGAACATCCTCATCTACGGGAAGACCGGGACAGGGAAGACAGCCTGTGTCAGGTACGTCGGGGCCGAACTCGAGAAGGTCGCTACGGGAGCCGGCACCAGGTGCCGGGTGGTCCACCTCAACTGCGAGGTGATCGACACCCAGTACCGGGTCCTCGCCCAGATAGCGAAGGGCCTCGAGGACCTCGACGCCACCCCGAGCGACAAGTCCCGCGCCCACATCCCGATGACCGGGTGGCCGACCGACCAGGTCTATGCCGAACTGAAAAACCAGCTCGAGAAGACCGGTGGCGTGCTCGTCATTGTCCTGGACGAGATCGACAAACTGGTCAAGAAGAGCGGTGACGAGACCCTGTACAACCTGACCAGGATCAACTCCGACCTGCGGGGTGCGAAGGTTTCGATGATCGGGATCTCCAATGACCTCAGGTTCACCGACTTCCTCGACCCCCGCGTCCTCTCCTCCCTCTCCGAGGAGGAGATCGTCTTCCCGCCGTACAACGCCCCGCAGCTCTGTGACATCCTCAGCCAGCGCGCCCAGATGGCCTTTGTCGAGAACAGCCTCGACGAGGGAGTCATCCCCCTTTGCGCCGCATTCGCCGCGCAGGAGCATGGCGACGCCAGGCGGGCCCTCGACCTCCTCCGGGTCTCGGGCGAACTCGCGGACAGGGAGAACGCGGAGAAGGTGGGGGAGAGGCATGTGCGGATGGCCCTGGAGAAGATCGAGACAGACTCGATGATCGAGTGCATCTCGACCCTGCCGACCCAGAGCAAGGTCGTCCTGTACTCGATGCTCCTCCTTGACCAGATGGACAAGAAGATCTTCACCTCAGGCGAGGTGACGCGGGTGTACCGCGAGGTCTCGCGCACCGTCAACATCGACCCCCTCACCCACCGGCGGATCACCGACCTCATCTCGGAACTGAGCATGCTCGGCGTGATCAACAGCAGGGTCGTATCGAAAGGGCGATACGGAAGGACAAAAGAGATGTGGTTTGACACCAACACGAAAAAGATACAGGAAGTATTAGCGAAAGATCCCAGGCTCTCCGAGGAGCGGCTTGCGCAGGTCGACCTCAACCGCCTGAAGGCATCATTCCGGTGATTGATATGGACGGAAAGGATTTACTCATCCTCCACCTCCTGGAGGAGAACAGCCGGATCCCGATCGAGGAACTGGCGACCATGGTTGAACTCCCGATCGAAGAGGCGGAACGCCGGATCAGGGCACTCGAAGAGGCCCGGATCATCAGAAAGTACGCCGCAGTCGTCGACTGGGAGAAGGCCGGCAACGAAGAGGTCACCTCGATCATCGCCCTCAAGGTCTCGCCTGAGCGCGACTTCGGCTACGACAGGATCGCGGGGCGTATCGCCCGCTTCAGGGAGGTCAAGGCCGTCCGTCTCGTCTCCGGGCGCTATGACCTGATCCTCCTTGTGAGGGGCCGGACGATGCAGGACGTCGCCCGCTTCGTCTCCGAGCACATCGCCACGATGGACCAGATCAGGGAGACAGCGACGCAGTTCGTGATGAAGACATACAAGGAGAACGGGACTCCGTACGACGAGCGCGAGGCCAGCGAGCGCCTGCCGTACTCCTTCTAGGTGGCACCATGAGGGACTTTGTATCTGAAAAAGCTCGCATCATCCCCCACTCGGGGATCAGGAAGTTTTTCGACCTCTGCATGGGTATGCAGGACGTCATATCCCTTGGCGTCGGCGAACCAGACTTCTCGACCCCATGGAACATCTGCGAGGCGAGCATCTACTCCATCGAGCAGGGCGTCACGACGTACACCTCCAACCGCGGCTACCCGCCCCTGCGCGAGGCCCTTGCCGCGGACCTTGCCCGGCGCTACGATCTCAGTTACTCCCCCGAGTCCGAGATCATCATCACGACCGGCGTCTCTGAGGCCGCCGACATCGCGATCAGGGCGGTCGTCGACCCCGGGGACGAGGTGATCGTTCAGGACCCCGCCTATGTCAGCTACGCTCCCTGTGTCACCCTGACCGGCGGGAAACCTGTCCCCCTTCCCTGTCTTGAGAAGGACCGCTTCAAGGTCACCCCCGACTCCCTGCAGGAACAGATCACCGGCAAGACGAAGGCCGTCCTCCTCAACTTCCCGAGCAACCCGACGGGCGGTGTGATGACCCGCGACGACTACCGTGCGATCGCCGACATCCTTGTCGACCGCGACCTCCTCCTCATCTCCGACGAGGTCTATTCGGAGCTCACCTATGAGGGCACCCACTGTTCGCCGGCCTCCATCCCCGAACTCCGCGACAGGACGATCACCCTCAACGGTTTCTCGAAGGCCTACGCGATGACCGGGTGGCGGGTCGGCTATCTCTGCGCACCTCCCGAGATCTCCGACGCCGCCCTGAAGATCCACCAGTATGTGATGCTCTGCGCCCCGGTGATGGGCCAGATCGCCGCGTATGCCGCACTGCGGCAGGCCGAGCAGGACAAGAACGAGATGGTCAGGGAGTATCGCCTCCGCAGGAACCTCTTTGTCGAGGGGCTCAACAGGATCGGCCTCCGCTGCCACATGCCGGAGGGCGCTTTCTATGCCTTCCCCTCCATCGAGGCCACCGGCCTCACCGACGAGGAGTTTGCCGAGCGTCTCCTGAAGGAGCAGAAAGTCGCGGTCGTACCCGGCAGCGCCTTTGGCGAGTCGGGCCGCGGCCATATCAGGTGTTCCTATGCAACAAGCCGGGAAAACCTCTCTCTGGCTGTCGAAAGGATGGGCACCTTTGTCTCAGGTCTGATCTGATTATATTATCCTATTTTTATCTCTCAAATCTTCGGAATCGCCCGGATCCCTTCGGCAGAGGGTATGACCTTTGTCTGACAAATGGCGGGTGCATGACCCCTTTGTTTCCACTGGAGA
>NZ_JAQVNX010000071.1 GCF_028702905.1 Methanofollis sp. | reverse complement strand
TCGTCCCGCAGGTCGTCCTGCCTGATGTTGGTGGCGGCGTTGACCGCCATGCCGACGACGTCCCGGCTCTTCTTCTTCTCGCCGACCTCGTGGAGGGAGAGGGCGATGTCGCAGAGGACGTGCACCCGCCTGGAGAGCGGCCTGATGATGCTCGCCTCGTCGATGCCGATGAGAAGGGTGTGGTCGGCAAGGCGGTCCCTGCCGGCGTCGCGGAAGAGGAGGTAGAGTTCGAAGCAGTAGCGCGCCCTCTGGGCCCGGTCCGAGACGCCTTCGATGAGGTATTCGAGGGACGAGGTGTCCGGGCGTGAGGTGGCGGCACCGATGACCTCCTGTGCGGCGTCAATGAGCCGGGAGTATGCCTGGTCGGCGATCGGGGTCTCGGGACTGACCCCGATCTGCGCAAAGACGCGGTTCCTGATAATCTCGTCCTCGATACTCTGGATCGCGTCGATTGCCCTGGTCCTGAGACTTTCGTCATTCCGGGCCGCGGCGAGCATCAGGAACATCTGGCTCACGCCCTTCTTCACCATCGCGGCGACGACCGGGATCTGGATCTCTGCGGTGATCCTGTCGGCCTCGGCGAGGAGCATCTCGGCGTCGCGTTCCTGCCCGTATTTCTCGGCGATGGGGGCGACGGAGATGAGCATGGAGGCGCGGTCATACGGGAAGGGAATGGCTGCAATGCCGTCATAGATCTTCTCAAGGACCTCTGCCGTCCTCCCTCCCTGGGAGACCATGCCGAAGGCGGCGACAAGGGAGTTCACATAGTCGACCGGGTCGTCGATGGTCATGATCAGATCGTTGACGCCGGCAATGTTCTCCTCCCGCGGCTCGGTGGCATGAAGACTGACAAGGGCGAAGACAAGGTGTTTTCTGACGACGCCGCCCATCTCCGGGTCGACCGCGGGGATGAGAGAGAGGGCCTCGTCAAAGCAGGTGTAGGCGTCCTCCGTGTTTACCCGTGCCATCAGTCCCGCGAGGTCGGAGAGGATCAGGGCCTTTTCATGGGGGACCTCCATCTCCCTGACCCCGTCGCGGATGCCGTCCAGGATCGTCGTTGCCCTGTCGGTGTCGTTGATCCTGAGGTACCCCTCGGCGAGGGTGCACATCCCCGAGTATCGTGTGTACGGACTTGCGATCTGGAGGAGGAGGAGACGGGTGAGTTCCATCACCTCGGGCGACCCCCGCGCATATTCGAGACGGGTGAGCATGAATGCCATCATCTCATAGGGGTCGGTGGAGGCGAGGTCGTCGAGGTAGTCCTCGAAATCGACGATGACCCGTGCGATCATCGCGTCCCGCTCGGCGTTGCTGCTGATCTCCAGGACGAACATCGCGAGGGGGATGGCATGGTACGGGTTCCGCGCACTGGTGACGTATTCCTCGATGGTGTCGATGCTCCGTGCGATCCTGATGGAGTACCGCCTCTCGACCACCGTCTCCTTGAGGATCTCGATCGCCCGCCTGAAGACCGAGATCCGGTTCTCCAGGAGGTCGACGTTCTCGGCGGTGAGGGGTTCGGTCATCATCAGGCACCCGGCCCTGATGAACCCCTCGGTGATCAGTTCATGGAGTTGCTGGCGTAAGGACGGGTCTTCGATCTCCCGTGCGATCTGGTAGGCGTTCTCCAGGGCATGGGGTGCAACCTTGTCGATGCCGTACTTGACCATGCCGCGGACGATGTTGCCGGCGGTGTAGAGGCCGTACTCCTTTTCGAGCAGGGGATCGGTCCAGCCGCGCATCCTTTTCAGGAGCGTGAGATCGCCCTGATAGACGGCGAGGTCGGCGGCGCGGTCGATGATGCTGCAGAGCGCCTCCGACCGCATCTTCTGCTCCCTGATCTCGCAGGTGAGGCCGACGGCACGCTGGAGGTAGTCCCGGTTCCTGTGGGATACGCCGTAGTCTGCGATATTGGCGACGATCCGTGAGACGGAGGTCCCGCTTGTCTCCGGGTTGCTGATGTTTCTCGCGATCTCGACCAGGTACGAGGGGTCGAGGGACTCGATGAACTGCCTTTCGATGAGGAGGTCGATGGCCGTCTGCAGTTGTTCGTCGCGCCGCCTGTGGAGGCCGCAGAGGGCCACGAGGGACGGGATGTGCCTGACAATATCGTTGAAGGGGGTGTTTTTGCAGATGTCGGTGACGCTCCGCTGGATCAGGCTCTCCTTCGTCTCGGTGTCCATCCGTGCGAAGACGCGTGTCTTGACGTCGTCGACCCTGTCCCGCAGGACGCCTGTGCTTACCAGGAGCACGGTGGTGTCCCAGAACTGGTTCCCCATCTGGGTGATCTCGGTGAAGGAGGTGATCCTCCCGAAGATGTCGATGGCGTGGGTGAATGCCCCGCGTTCGAGCATCGTGTGGACAAGGGAGAGGTAGATGGCGAAGGCCTTCGGGCCTGAGATCGCCTCCTCGACGATGGGGACGATCTGGAGGATGAACCTGGCCTCGCCGGTCCTTTCGACGACGGCGATGCTGGCCCTGACGACCTCCCTGATCTGGACCTCGTCGGACGGTTCGAGGCGCGTGTTGAACGTGAGCCCTGCCTCAAGGTAGTAGGGGTCGCCGGTCTTCTCCGCCGCTTTCAGGAGTTCGGTGATGATGCCCTGGAGGGTGAAGGGATAGGCCCGTACCTGTGCTTCGAGAGTGACGACGACGGCACCTTTGTCGTGGTTCCGTGCGATCATCTCCTCTGCCATGGCTGCGGAGATCTCCGCGATCTCTGTCTCCGGGAGGTCGTCCAGCCTCTTGAGGACCTCCATGACGTCTGAGATCTGTGAACTGAGGGGGGATTTCCAGGTCTGGCCGACGATGTAGGCGATGCAGTTTGTCCGCCTGATCTTCTGTTTGATGTCGGCGGCCGACCTGAGCGCCCTGACGATGAGCTCGAAGTCGCGCGTGGAGACGCCGATCCGCCCGATCGCCTTTGCGACTTCGCTCTGGAGGAGGGAACGCTTGGAGATGTCCCCGATCCCTTCGATGAGGAAGGCGGCCTCGGTGAGGAGGGTGGTGTCCCTGATGGTGACGCTCCAGACAATATGCAGGGGGACGATGTCCATCAGGATGGCTGAGCGGTACTTCCTGAAACTGATCTGGTGATAGACCTCCATGCCCACCCTGATCAGGTCGGCATCGGCGCGGTCGACTCCGGCCTCGATGAGGTTCTTGGTCACCTCGGCAAGGATGATGGACTGTGAACTCTTCCTGTCAAGCGAGTTCGAGAGGTCGTAGACGGCCTGGAGCCATGCCCGGTCCCGGGTGTCGATATAGATCCGGGTCGCGTGCAGGATGTGTTCGAAGATATCGTTTTTCGGGAGCGATAACGGGATTTTCGTCAGTTCCGGGTGATTTTCACGGAAGGCTGTATCGAGGATAGTGGCATGAATCTCTTCGAGTAACTCCTTTTTCTCCTTTCTCTTCGGGATATCAGAGATGTCGCTCAGTAAGGCCTCGATCTCTCCCTGGTCTCCCCGCGCGACCACCTGATGTATTCTTTTTAAAATATCTATCTCAGTTGCAGGCACGGCTCATCCTGACTGAATATATTCGGATGATAGTAGATAAACATTCCCTATGGTGACTTTTGAGATTCGTAACGCAAAAGAAAATCAAAGATTATTTCATCTATCGTCCAGGTACGACCCGGGGATTTCTCTATCTCCCGGTTAATCGGAGTGCAATAAAAAAATAGATTGCGATTTTTATATTTTTCAAATTATTCTCGTATGTGTGAGATCCGGTGCGGCCGCCCTGATGACAGTCATGATTTCCCTGAAGAAGCCTTCCCCGTTCTCTCTGATCTCCGCTTCAACGACGACCCGCATCATAGGTTCCGTCCCCGAGGGGCGGACCAGTGCCCAGCTGCCCGGCCTGTTGATCCTGATCCCGTCCCGGCAGTCGATCTTCTCTCCGGCATAGCGTTCTTTCAGGGCGGCGATCACGGTGTCGGCCTCCTGTGTCTTCACCTTCTCTTTGATGATATGGTAGGTCGGCAGGGCGTCAAGGAGTGCTGAGAGGGACTTTCCTTCGGTCTGGAGGAGGCCGGCCATCATGGCGGCCGTCATGCCGCCGTCGCGGCAGAACTGGTGGTCAGGGTAGATGAGCCCGCCGTTCCCTTCGCCGCCGAAGGCGACCTCTTTCCCTTCGCCGAGGAGTTCGCGCATTCGCCTTGCCACATAGATGCTCCCGACCGGGGTGTACTCGACCGTGCACCCGTGCATGGCGGCGATCTTCTCGGCGATGAGGGAGGTGGAGACCGGGGTCACGACACGGCCCTTCGTCTTCCTGCAGACATAACTGCCGACAAGGGCGAACTCCCTGTTCTCCTCCACGTACCTCCCCTGGTTGTCGACGAAGACGGCGCGGTCGGCGTCACCGTCATGGGCGACGCCGAAGGCAGCGCCGGTTTCGACGACCAGTTCTGCCAGGGGTGCGAGTCCTTCGGGGCTGGGTTCGGGGAGTCTGCCCGGGAAGCGGCCGTCTTTCTGGGCGTTGATGGTGTGGACGGTGCAGCCGAGGCGGGAGAGGATCGCCGGCGTCGTGTCTGCCGCGGGCCCTGAACCCGGGTCGACGACGACGGTCATGCCGGCGCCGATGCCGGGCGGGAAGTGGGAGACGATCGCGTCGATGTACTCCTCCTTGAGGTCGGGTGCGTCCTTCTTGCTGCCGACCTCCTCCCAGGAGACCTCGTCGAAGGCGCCGGAGAAGAGGATCTCCTCCAGCTTCAGGGTCTCCTCGTCGCCCATCTCGGTGCCGTCTGGTTCGATGACCTTGACGCCGTTGTACTCCGGGGGGTTGTGGGAGGCGGTGATCATCGCCCCGCCGTCGAAGTGCTCCATGATAAGGTACTGGAGGGCCGGGGTCGGGAGGACGCCGCAGTCGACGACCTCGCACCCTGTCGCCATCAGGCCGGCAGAGACGGCGGCGGCGAGGGCCTCGCCCGAGGTCCTGGTGTCCCGCCCGACGGCGATCCGTCCTTTTCTCATCGTGCCGAGGGCCTTGCCTATCCGCATCACGAGGTCGGGTGTCATGTCCTTGCCGATGACGCCCCTGACACCATTTGTCCCGAAGATCTGTTTTTGTACTCTCTCTGTGCTCATATTCATCCCTTCATTTTCTGTCATGACAATCGCGTTTGAGGCGGTCGATCGCCTGCGCCATCGCGGCGAAGGCTTCCTGCCTGTGTTCGGCGAGGATGGCGAAGTAGGTGATGTCCTCGCCGGCGTACAGCCGCCCTTTCCTGTGATAGAACCTGGCGCCGATGACGCCCGGCGTCTGTTCGGCTTCCTTCCTGAGGTCTTCGACGAGGGTGTCGATGCCGGCCGGGAAATCGAGGTACTCTGTACGTTCGTCGCCGGTCAGTTCCCTGACGATGCCGTTGAAGGTGAGGACAGCACCTGCCCTCTCCATCGGGTACGCGCGCCGCAGTTCCCTGACGGTGCCCTGCATGGTCTGGAAGTCCTCGAACGCGTCGAGGTGTTCGATGATATCGTCGATGGTCGGGTTTCTCAGGACGATGTTGTCAGATTCCAGGTCCCCGATCACGATTCTCGGGAAGGGAATGGTCTTGAAGCCCTCGACGATGCAGTACTCTATGCCGGCGTCGCAGAGGTCGGTGAGCGTGGCGGTGAGGTCGGGGCTCTGGCTGGCGGTCACGGCCCTGACGTCGTCGATGCCGACCGCGCGGTCGGCGCCTGCCCCGGCATATTTTGTCGTGTCCTTTCCCTCTTCGAGGGCGTACCTGTCGTGGCCGAGGTGCTTGACGGCGGCGACGCTCCCTCTCTCTTTGAGGGCCCTGATCAGTCCCTCGATAAATGTCGTCTTGCCGGAGTTCGACCTTCCGACAAACTGGATGATCTTCATCTTACTCCTCCTCGCTCTCTGCCCGTCTGGTCCGTTCCTTAAGAAGGTCGGACGATGCACGGGATATGTTTTTCATGACTTCGGCGACTCTGTCCTCGACATCGATCTCGTCGTCGATCTCCAGGGCCGTGCCCTCGATCTCCATGAGGAAGCGGGCCACCTCGCTTGCCTCGAAGAGGATGTCGTCGAGTTCTTCGGGTGTGAAAAACCCGCACATCGCACCGTAGAAGAAGGTGGCCCCGGCCATCTTCACCTTTCTCTTGAAGGCGTTGCGGGCCTGGTTCACCGCCTGCGGGGTGTAGGGTTCGGTCATGAAGGGGACGAGTTCCGGCAGGTGCGCACCGACGAAGGTCATCTCCGCGCCGCTTGTGGTCTGGAAGTCGGCACAGAGACGGGCGATCGCCCACTCCCGCGCGGTGATGTAGGTGTGTTTGCGCAGGAACTGGTTGACCCGGCGGTAGGTAGAGCCCTCGACCTTCTTGAACTTCCGGTATTTGTTGATCTCGTCGGTGCGGTCTGCGGGATCGCTCATTTAACTACGGGATTGGTTTTCCCGGGTATCAAGATTACCGGTCTGTCCCTCGCCGCCGGGCCTCAGGGGTCGATTCTTACATATAGCATCATACGGTTTATGGGTGGGCGGTGTGGGGCGCGTGTACGGTGCCGGGTCGGGGGCGGGGGCCGGAAGAATGGGTTGGAGATCCTGAATGGGGGCGGTTGCCCCCTGCATCTATTCGGGGTGGGGAACGAACGTCGGTGAGTTCGAGAACGTGGGGGATCAAAGATTTCCCGAGAAGAAAAATACGTGCACAGAAAATGCGAAGATGGCAATTGCTCTCATCAAGATCACTTTTCTGTTTTCCCGGGTCCCTTATCCCGGGCGGAGGACGACCGGGTGAGTCGGGGGGACAGAAAATCAGAGATCTTCCTGTGCGTGCACATCTTTGATGTGCCACGGATCCCCGGGTCTTCGCTGTGCGAGCGCCAGCGAGTTCGAGAAACCGAAAGTTTGGCTTTCCGGGGGGCAAAGCCCCCGGCCCGGCGGCAGGGGAAAGGGGAGAGGATCAGCACCTCGAAGGTCTGCGGGCCTTCTCATACTCGCTTCGCTCGCACCTCGAAGATCCAGATCCACGGAAGGCCGAAGATCTTCCCGTAAAGAAAATGTTCTGCATTTTCTGTGCACGGAAAATCATAGATTTTCCTTCACCGGGAATCTTCGATTCCCTGTGTTCTCGAACTCGCTATCGCTCGTTGCCCCCGACCTCGAAAATCGTAGGTTTTCTCAACGCCCTCGGTCGTCCCCGCTCGGGATTGGACCTCAAAAGGGGGCAAACCTACATTTTGAAGGGGGGACTGCCCTCCGCCCCCTGTCCTAATGTGGGGGGCGAGCACCACGCGAGCATGAGAAAGCCGGGGGCTTCAAGGACCGTGGCGTCAGTCCCCTGCCCATATGTGGGGGCGGCAGTGGGCCCGGACACTCCTCCGGGGACTACCATGAAGGCCTCCCGGTTCATAGCACCTCAAAAATGTGTCTGAACAGGAAAATCTTCGAGTTTCCGTCTTCTTGATTCCTCCTGTCGCATTCTATTCGGCCGGGGCCGGGGAAGACAGATCAGAGATCGTGACGGGGAAGGTTGCCGTCTCACTCTGATCCCTGTGTCGGGGCCTGGTGGCGTACGGCCGAAAGGATTCGCGTCTTTCTCTATTCGGGCGCTTCCGTCTCACCGTGAGCGTGCGCGACATTTCCGTCTGATGACGGCCTCCGGGGGGAGGCTTCACTCTCTCAAAAGGTATCTGTTCTCTCTCTGTGCGGGGCTTGGCCCCGGGGCGGGTGGCGGGAATGGATCTCTCCTCCACGTACATGACGATTTTGCGGCGCTTTCCTGTGTGTTGGTGCCGTCCGGTGCCGGCGTTCGTCCGTCTGATCCGTGCGGCCTTCACTTTCTCCCCGCACGGCCCCCCTTTATCTTGCGGCCCCCTGATGTTCATGCAAGGGGTTCCAATCCGCCTTTTGGTATCCCGGCATCCTCAAACCTTGTGAATGTGGTGGAGCACAATCTGATCACGCATTTCTCGTCCCGCCTGACGGGAATGTGGGGGGGAACCGCCCCTCACTCTCTCCATCTCTGTGGGTCTCTCTCCTGGCCGGGCTTTCTCTCCGTGGTCCCGACACTTTCTCCGCGACCCGTCGCCCCGACCTTTGACGATCTACCGGGGGCATGGCTTCACTTCTTTATGGTTCTCCCGCTTTCTCCCGTCATGATGCCCTTGCAATCCGGGCGTTTTCCTCCGTTTTTCCCGGCGGCCTGGCGGCCTCTCTGTCGGGGGGAGGTATCATCCATCCTGTTTGCCCTGAAAATTTCCCTGTCTGCATTTTCGTGGGCCGCCTCATTTTCCGGGTCATGCGGCTATTTTTTCGCGCACGGTGTCGGTCTGTCCCCCCGGTCGCCATGGTGCCGGGCGCTCCGGTAGTCGACGGGTCATGGGGTCTGTGGGGTGGCGTCTCTCCCTGATCCCGTGTTTCACATAATGGTGATTATGCGAAAAAGTTATTATATTCGAGATATGAAAGAATAATCAATGGCAGACGGAGATTTTTCCGAGCGGATCGACGCCTTCATGGACTACCTCAGAATGCGAAATTACTCGAAAAATACGCTTGACGGGTACGCCCGGGTCCTGAAAAAATTCTCCCACTATGTCTGGCTCAGGCGGCGGGGCGACTGTGGCGACGCGGATGCTCTCAGAACCGCATGGCTTTCTTCTGAGGCGCCGCACCTCGACACCGGGGTGGAAGTGTCCCGGGCCATGGTCACCGACTTCCTTTCTTTCCTGACGTCTGTGCAGGCGTATAAGCCGACGTCCATCCGCCAGTTCGTCTCAGCGCTCTCCTCATTCTATCTGTACCTCTTCACGCAGGAGGCAGTGACCGTCAATCCCATGCCGGGAATGGCCCGGCCCCGCATAAAAGAGCAGGAGATGAAATACCTGAAGCACAACCAGGTGATGCGCCTGCTGAAGTCCATCGAAAAACCGCGCGACCGCCTGATCATCCGTCTGATCTACGCGACCGGCGTCCGTGTCTCCGAACTCTGCGCCATCGATGTCGGCGACATCGACTTCGACGAGGGCACGATCAGGATCCTTGGAAAAGGAGGAAAAATCCGGACCGTTTTTGTCGACGAGGGTACTCTCGCGGAGGTGGAGGATTATATCGGGAATAAAATTGTGGGGCCGCTCTTTGTGGGCCAGAACGGCCACCATATCACGCCCCGCACCGTCCAGTATATCTTCGAAGAGTGCGCTCCTCCCGGCATCACGCCGCACAAGATCCGGCACTCCTATGCCTCTGAACTCTACCGGCGCTCGAAGAACCTCCGCGTCGTCCAGGAGAACCTCGGCCATGCCTCCATCAAGACGACCGAGATCTATCTGCATACCGACCTCGACGAGAGGCAGGCCGTGTATCGGCAGTACTTCCCGCTCTCGCATGACGGGGGGCGGGATTAATTTCTGTGTGTCCTCCCTGTACTCTCTGACGATCCGTACGCGGGCTCTGTGTCCGTCTGCATCCCTCTTTTTTTGAATACGTGTTCTAAATTCCCGGGACCGGTGGGGGCGTGCGGCTTCCGGCACAGTGCCATAAACCATATGTTGCTATATGTGTGCGGGCCATCGCGGGAAGCCGATGCCGGGAGATATATGTGCCCCCTCCCCATATCCCCCGCTGCTCCGGTCAAGGAGGACTGGAGAGGAGGATCACCATGAGCCGTATTGCCGTCCTGATCACGGACATGTTCGAAGACTCTGAGTACACAAAGCCTGTGCAGGCGTTCGAAGAGGCCGGCCATGAGGTCGTTCGACTCGGGCTGAAGGCCGGGGCCACCGTCGCCGGCAAGAGAGAAGGGACACAGGTGCAGGTCGACGGGGCCGTCAGGAACGCGACGCCCGACGACTTCGACGCCCTCCTCATCCCCGGCGGATTCTCCCCCGACATCCTGAGGGGCGACGCCCATGCCGTGGAGTTCGTGCGGTCTTTCGTGGAGAGCGGAAAGCCGGTCTTTGCCATCTGCCACGGCCCGCAACTCCTGATCTCGGCGCAGGTGCTCGAAGGCAGGCGGGTCACCGGCTGGAGGTCGATCGTGCAGGACCTGCGGAATGCCGGTGCCGACTATGTCGACGCCGAGGTCGTCGTGGACGGAAACCTCGTCACCAGCAGGCAACCGGCCGACATCCCGGCATTCGTCAGGGAGTCGCTGAAAAAAGTGAAATGATGGTCAGAAGACCTGCCTGACCGCATCTGTCAGCCAGGGGACCGTCCGGAACATTTCGATCTCGTCGCGGCCCGCCCAGGTCGATGACGTGTGTCCGGGTGCGAGGCGGATCTCCTTTCGTTGCGGGTGCGCCACCCAGATCTGGTGGACCTCTGTCTTTCCCTCCCAGACCGACTCGCAGGACCCGCTGCACCCGCAGAGATCGAGGGTCAGCCCGGTCTCCTCGAAGACCGTGCGCTCAAGGCACGCGGGAAGAGATTCCCCCGGCCTCACCCAGCCTCCGGGGAGTTCCCAGAGGCCGGAATATTTTTTCAACTCCTCTGCACGCCTGAGAAGGAGGACCCTCCCCTCCTCGTCGGTGATGATCGCCCGCACAAAGGTCGGCAACTCGCCTTCCGTCATGATGCCCTCCCTGGCGTGATATCCACCGGGATCAATAAATACCTGCGGGCGGTCGCCCCCAGAGGTCCCGGCGCCGCGCCTCGAAGGGGGTGGGGCTGACGCCCATGAATGCGGCGGCCGATATCCCGCCGGCGTCTTCGACCCACCGGAGGCCCCCCTCCCCCCTGAGGGGGTGGTGGTCGATGACGAGTGTGTCGGTCGCCGCGGCGATGCGGGCGGCATGGGCGCGGGCGAGGTCGACCTCCTCCCAGGTGATCTCGGGGAGGTACAGGGCCGGGCCAGAGGTGTAGACCACGGACGGCCGCCACCGGAGGACTGTCCCGACCGCTTCGGGGGAGAGGAGCTGGGTGTCGGAGGCATGGACGAAACAGGCGTCCCCCTCCCTGACCGCGACGATCATCACCGCCCCGATCCCCCCGCCATGGGGGAAGGGGCCGGCGCAGGCGACGACGCCGTCGTCCTTCCCCTCGGCTGAGGGGAGGGGCCGGCGGAGGGCCTGCCCGAGGGCCCGGCGCCGCGCCCGCGCCTGTCCCGAATGGCCCTCCTCGCCCGGCACCCAGACCCGGCACCCCCGCGGCGGTACGAATGCCGAGAGGGAGACCTGGTACGGGTCGGCGTCTGCAAGGGGCATGTGGTCGCCGTGGAAGTGGGTGACGACGACGTCGGTCGCCCGCGGCAGCCACCCGAGCACCGCCTCCCTCACCCTGTCGGCCGCCTCCACCTCCCCTGGGTGGGGCGGGAAGCCCGACCTTTTCGGGGCGAGGGCGACGCCGGGGTCGATGAGCACCGTCCGGTCGGCGGTCCGGATGACCGTCGCCATCGACCGTGCGCCGAGCGACTCAGCCCCGAGGATCGCGATCTGCACGGCACCGCTTCTGTCCGCGGGGGAGAAGATACCTCTGTCC
>NZ_JAQVNX010000070.1 GCF_028702905.1 Methanofollis sp. | reverse complement strand
TCGTCAGCCTGATGGTCACAGGAGGGACGGACAACCCAAAGGTATTCATCGAGGGAGACGGAGTATCCCCCTGGTGAAGACCTTGATTGCACGAACGGTCATGGAGACCCCGGTCGAGAAGAACCCGCACGGCGTGGACGCACGAAAGATCTACGACACCGAACACGCCACCATGGTCCACATCGCCCTGCAGCCGGGAGAGAGCCTGAAAAAGCATATCACGCCCGTGGATGTCGCCTTCTATGTCCTCGAAGGGACCGGCATCGTCGAGATCGGGGACGAGAGGCAGGAGTGCGGCCCCGACACACTGGTCGAGAGCCCGGCACGGATCCCGCACCGCTGGATCAACGAGGGCGACCGCCCATTCCGCGTTCTCGTTGTCAAGGTGCCGCGGCCGACCGAGACGACCCGTCTGTTGTGACGGGCCTGTCGGGGACCTCCCCATACCTTTAAGAGGAGGTCTTCCCTCTCAGAGTGGGACGAACATGACAGGCGACGAAATGATCAGGGTAACGGCGGAAGAACTCCGCAACTTCGTATCGGCAAAGGCTATCATCGGCGATCCGCTCGACCTCGGCGACAAGGTCGTCTTTGCGATCGCAGGCTTCGGCTTCGGCTTCGGAGCCGCTGCAGGGAGGGGCAATGCCCCGAGCGGCGAAGGTGGTGGCGGCGAAGGCGGCGGTGCCGGGGCCGGTGTCGAACCGGTCGCTCTCCTTGTCGTCCACAAGGACGTGAAGGGACCCGAAGGAGTGCAGATCTTTTCTCTCAAGAAGAAGGGACCGATCGCCGAGATCATCGAGAGTGTCGGGGAGGTCATCCCCTCGATGGTCGAGCGGGTAGCCTCGAAGGTCACCACGCCCGAAAAGGGCGAGGCAAAGGAGAAGAGAACCGAACAGGGAACTGAGTAGACAGGTCGAGCATGGCCGGCGGCGACCTCCTCATCCTCCTTGCGTACTATGCCGGCATCGGCGTCATCCTCCTCTCCGTCTTTCTCCTCCCCCTGCGGATCGGTGCAGCGGGGGGCTATGAGGGCGGGGCGGGGACCGCCTCCCTCTCCCTCAGGTGGGCGGCCTTTGGTGTGAGCGTGAAGAAGGAGAAGGATTGGCATGCCGATCTCCTGGTCGGCAGCACCAAACTCTTCTCTCTGACGATCCCTGAGGCCGAGCCTGAAGAGGGAGGAGAAGAAAGAGAAGAGGAAGAAAAGGAAGGGCTTTCTTCCATTCCCCTGACTCTGGAGACTTTCCGTACACTTTTCCCGCACGTCACCCATCTTCTCGGCAGGGTCGTCGCCCACATCACTCTGGAACGCCTTGTCCTCTGGATCAGGGCCGATTTCGGCGGCCCCATCGCGACAGGGAAGGCCTTCGGGGCGGTGCAGGCCGTTCGGGGCATCCTGGGACCTACACCTGTCGATGTCGACATGGAACCACTCTTTTCCGGCGGGGATCCAGCGGGCCGGGGCGAGGTGAGACTCAAGGTCGACCGACCTATCGCCCTCCTCGGTGCCGCGGCCGATTTCGCCCTTGCACCGCCGGTGCGCCGGATTTTCCTGGAGAGAGGAGAGGAAAAATGAAGGAAGAGGTTACTGTCGGCGAGGCGCACATGGCCGGGGGACGCGCCGTCGTGCCGATCGTGCGGAGCGTGCTCTGCTCGTGGGAGGGGGGGGCGTACCTCGCTGCCGAACCGGTCGCGATCGTCGTCGCTGGCCCGGACGGAGCCCTCCTCGTCGGACACGCGGGTGAGGATGTCGCCGGCGACAGGGTCCGCGAGGCGGTGGAACGGGCATATGCCGCTCTTCATGCAGGGACAGAATAACATCCCCGGGATTACTTTTCCCACCCTGTAACAAACCTGAATAAATTTATAGCACGAATGCCGATGATCTTTCATGCACAGACATAACGGCTGCCAGTACCTCAATCTGGAGCGCGACCTCACCGTCACGGACCTCGCTGTGTTTCACGGCCATCTCGGCCCGTATATCGTCATCGGATACAGGATCGGAAAATACGCGAGCGAGCACGTCTGCAACAACCCCTTCGACCTCAGGGCACGGGTCTACTGCGCCGGCACGCCCCCGGAGTCCTGCCTCGCCGACGGCGTCCAGCTCGGCAGCGGGTGCACCCTCGGCAAAAGGAACATCGAGATCATCAAGAGCGATCAGGTCGCCGTCGAGTTTGAGACAGACGGCAGGACTGTCAGGATCGTCCCCCGGCCATTCGGCCTTCCAGAAGGCGACGGAGAAGACTACGAGGCCCTGATCGAAGCCTTTGCCGAAGAGATGTATTATCTCGAAGACGCCGAACTCTTCACCGCCGGCGAGCACTGACGATGCCTGGCGGCACTATCGACCTTGCAGGGGTTTCCACTGCATACGAAGGGTCTGACAGGCCGGTGATCAGGGGCCTCACCTTCACCGTCGCCCCGGGAGAGTTTGTCGTTGTCGGCGGACCGAACGGCGCCGGAAAGACAACTCTCCTTGAGACGGTCAATGGGATGCTCCCGATCACCCGCGGGCGGGCGACGGTCTGCGGTCTCGACGTCGCTTCCCGGGGCTATGAGGTCCGCAAGCGGGTCGGCTACGTCATCCAGAACTTCGCCTTCGACCCCCTCGCTCCCTTCATAGTCAGGGACGTCGTGATGATGGGGCGCTACGGCCTGCTCGGCTATGGCCGGCGGCCGGGCGAGGCGGACCGAAGGATCGCGAGGGACGTGATGGACCTCCTCGGCATCGACGACCTCGCGGAGAGGCCGATCGGCAAACTCTCCGGCGGGCAGCAGCAGAAAGTGCTCATCGCCCAGAGTATCGTCAAAAAGCCCGATATCCTCCTCCTCGACGAACCCTTCTCCAACCTCGACCTGGGCACCCGCGACTTTATCTGCGGGGTGCTTGCCGGCATTGCAGACGAGGGCTGCACCGTCATGATGGTCTCCCATGCCTTCGACGCACTCCCAAACAGGGAGGTAAGGGTGCTTGTGATGAATGACGGGCAGCTCATCTTCAACAGGCCCTGCCCGGCAGACGAGGTCGAGGATCATGTCCGCACCCTCTCGGGAGGCCCGCATGCTTGAGTTCCTCATCCCGAACAACATCGTCTGCCATGCCATCGAGGCAATGCTCTTCGCCTCGATAGCATGCAGCGTGCTCGGCGTGATCATCACGCAGATGAACATCTCCTCCATCGGCTTTACGATGACACATGCCGCCTTTGCCGGTGCTGCCGTCGGGATCTTCTTCGGCATCGACGGGACTATTGCGGCGGTCCTCGCAAGCCTGACGATCGCTGTCATTCTTGGCCCCCTCTCGGAGAAGGCGAGGATGCCCACAGACACGATCCTCGGGATACTCTTCGGGATGATGATGGCCATTGCCATATTTTTCATCTCGTACATGCAGTACCTCGGGACAGGCGTCAACACGAGCGCCCTCCTCTTCGGGAACGTCGTCTCCCTGTACCGCGAGGAGATCTATGCCCTCGCCTTCATCTCCATCGTCGCCGTCCTCTTTGTCCTGATCTTTTTCAAGGAGATCACGGCGGTCATCTTCAACAAAAAGATCGCCGAAGCGGCCGGGATAAGGGTGCGCCCCATCTTTTATGCACTCCTCTTCATGATCGCCATCTCGGTCTCCCTCTCCCTCAACATCATCGGCGGCCTCCTCCTCTATGTCTGGCTCGTCACCCCGGCGGCGATCGCCTACCAGTTCTGCTCCACGGTCAGGGGCCTCTTCCTTGTCGCCCCTCTTGTCGCCGCAACAGTCAGCGTCACCGGAGCATGGGTCGGGCTCCAGCACTCCCTCCCGGTCGGCCCCCTCATTGCCATCGTTTTCAGTGGCCTTTTCCTCCTGGCGGTACTCATATCCCCGAAGCGCCGGGTTCCGAAGGGTGGCTGAACCTCTTTTTCTATTTTGGCAAAATATATAAGATAATTCGCACATTGTTAAACATATGCTGAAAAAACGTAGCATCAAAAGAATACTAACAGTGTTATTCATAATATGCGCCCTCGGGGCGCCAGCCGTGGCGGCGATGGATATCGTCGCCACGACGAGCGTCATCGCCGACCCGGTGGAGGCGATCGGCGGGGACCACGTGAATGTGATTGCGGTCGCCGATCCAACCATCTGCCCGCATATGCAGGGCGACATCATCGACAGCCGCATCCAGATGCAGAAGGACTTCATCGCATCGGCAGACCTCTTCTTCGCCCACAACTCGGGGATGGACAAGCCCGTCGTCATGCCGGCAGTCGAGAAGTTCATGCAGACAAACTACGGCAGAAAAGTGAACTGGACTGTTATCAGTGCACAGGACTGGAACACCCCCGAGAAGGCGAAGGTCTTCGCAGGAGAGATAAAGGACAAGCTCGTTGCTGCAGATGGGGCAAATGCCACCGCATATGAAGCAAACTATGACGCGTACTGCGATGCGATCGACGCCGCCGACCTTACCGAAGAGGAGAAGAGCAGGATCGAGGGGCAGGACGTCATTGTGATGGTCTGGCAGAGGGAGGCAGCGGAGAACTGGCTCGGCCTCAACGTCGTCGCCGTCTTCGGCCCAGAGTTCTACATGGGCGGGCAGTTCACCCCGACGAAAGTCGTCGACGACATCACCGCGAACCCGGAGAAATATAGGAACGTGAAGTATGTCATCGAAAACATGCAGTCGGGAGAGATGGCGAAAGGGATCGAAGAGGCCCTCCATGACAGGGGGATCAGGGCCGACCGCGTCATCTTCACCAATTTCCCGAAGTCGCTCGCAGGCGTCGACTCCCTGCCGGATGTGCTCGCACACAACAAGGAGGCCGTGACCCCGGCCGACGGTCCGATGGATATCGTCGCCACGACGAGCGTCATCGCCGACCCGGTGGAGGCGATCGGCGGGGACCACGTGAATGTGATTGCGATCGCCGATCCAACCATCTGCCCGCATATGCAGGGCGACATCATCGGCAACCGCATCCAGATGCAGAAGGACTTCATCGCATCGGCAGACCTCTTCTTCGCCCACAACTCGGGGATGGACAAGCCCGTCGTCATGCCTGCAGTCGAGAAGTTCATGCAGACAAACTATGGCAGAAACGTGGCCTGGACCATTATCAGCACACAGGACTGGAACACCCCTGAGAAGGCGAAGGTCTTTGCAGGGGAGGTGAAGGATATCCTCATGGCGGCACAGCCCTGGAACGCCGACGAGTTCGAGGCGAACTTCCAGGCCTACTGCGACGCAATCGATGAGGCCGACATCGCCGACGGTGAGCGGGATCGGATCGAGGGACAGGACGTCATCGTGATGGTCTGGCAGAGGGAGGCGGCGGAGAACTGGCTCGGCCTCAACGTCGTCGCCGTCTTCGGCCCAGAGTTCTACATGAAGGGCCGGTTCACCCCGGCAAAGGTCGTCGACGACATCGCCGCGAACCCGGAGAAATACGGGAACGTGAAGTATGTCATCGAAAACATGCAGTCGGGAGAGATGGCGAAGGGGATCGAGGAGACCCTCCAGGACAGGGGGATCGGGGCTGACCGCGTCATCTTCACCAATTTCCCGAAGTCGCTCGCAGGCGTCGACTCCCTGCCCGGCGTGCTCGCACACAACAAGGAGGCCGTGATGGCAAGCCCGGCGACGCCGCCGGCGTCCGACGGCGGTTCTGACAGTTGGGATACGGCCCTTGCCACCGGTCTTGCGGCGGGCGAAGAGTCGGAGTTCTGCTTCGGGGACTGTGCAGTCATGAGGGTCTTCATCGTGCCTGAAGAGGATATGAGTTCGCTCACGATGAGCGCCCGGCACCTGCCCTCGGCCCCGGCAGGAATTGGCGAGACAGAGAACGCCACCTACCAGTACCTTGAGGTCGGGCCGGGTTTCGGAAGCCTGGAAGACTGCAATGCCACTATCGAGTTCTCTGTAGATGAGGCCTGGATCGAGGGGCAGGGGATCAACACCACAGACATCGCCCTCCAGCGGTACCATGATGGGGCATGGCAGACACTCAAGACCGAATATCTCGGCACCGAAGGAGGAGTGGCGAAGTACCGGGCATATTGCACAGGATTCTCCTTCTTTGCGATCACCGTCGTACAGGGCTGGGCCGTTGTGGCCGTGGCGGACGGGGCTGTGGGGGAGACAACGATGCCGGCGGTGACCACGGCAGCCACAGCATCGCAGACACCGGCGCCGGAGACGACGAAGGCCACGACCACAGTCGGCACGACGGCGACGACCGTTCCCCCGACGACGGCGCAGCAGTCGCCCCTCTCTCTCGTCCCCTTCCTGACCGCCGCCGCGCTCGCCGTCCTCCTGCTGCGGAGGACTTAATCTTCCTCTTTTTTCCACGAGATATGCGCGTACCGGGACGTCTCCCGCAGGACATATGCCCCGCCTTCGGGGACGAGCCAGTCGGCAAGGGCACGGCGGAGGATCTCCTCTTGCTTCTTCCCGCTCACCCCGAACTTCGGCGCACAGGTCACCAGCGCCTCGTTGAGATCGGCGAAACGCACTTCTCTTTGCATCAGGCCGATATGCAGGTCAGGGTAGATGCCCATCTGCCAGAGGAGGTTGCAGACGATGTCGGCCTTCGGGACAGGCCGGTAGGCGGCACCGTGGAGAGATGGCCAGACCTGGAGATAGCGACGCTCCCAGGCAGGGACGTCGGCAAACCAGAAGAGGTGCACCGATCCTGCGGCGACGTCGTCCATCTTCTGGAGAGCGGCCCGCAGGTCCGCCATGCCGAGGGAGAAGGACGCGACGACGATGTCGTACGGCAGCCGCAGATCTGTGGACAGGTCGACGTCCTCCCAGCGCTTCCTGACGACGCTGACGTTCCCGATCCCCTCCTCGTCCATATGGTCTTCAAGCACATCGGCCATCCCGGAGGCCGGTTCCACCGCGGTGACCGTCCGCACACGGCGGGCAAGGGGGAGGGCAAGGGTACCCGGGCCGGCACCGATGTCGAGGACCCGCGCAGCCCGCACGAGGGGGAGGGCGGAGAGGGTTTCCTCCACTCTCCTGCCCGAAACATGGGTATCATAGCAAACAGCCCGCCCCTTCTCACCCCAGAGAGCAGGGCCGGTCCTGAAACCGACGACAGAATGGTTCTGCCGCAACTCTTCGGCCCATACCGTATTCCAATCAATTATTCCGATATCCATGGAGAAGGGATCGCCGCCTGCGGGAAAAAAACCTTCCACAGAGGATCGATGGTGAGGGAAAACCCTCATATGCCGGATCGAACAATCATTCACTGGAGAGTGATTCCATGGACAAAACAGGTGTTGCATTGCTCGTTGTAGGGTTTATCCTCGCCGGTGCGGGCGTCTATGGCATGACGCAACTCGCACCCGAGGTGATCGCTTTCCTCATCGGCATCGTCGAACTGGTCGTCGCCGTCATCGGCCTCGGGTTCATCGTGATCGGGGCGATCATGGCAAAGGACTGAGGGCAAAAAGAAAAAAACAGCAGGACCGAAGTGCCCTGCTTCAGATCTCTTTTCCTGGCCGAAGGGTCAATTTTTCACCGGTTCACTTCAAGGAGGGCAACCCTCTCCAGGACGAGAGGACGGATCCGCCCGTCCGTTGCCGCGATCTCCTCGGGCGTGATGCCGTAGCGCTCCATCAGGCGGCGCTGCTTCTCCTCGTCGATCCCCTCCCAGTCTGCCTCGTTCCAGGCGAGGACTTTGCCGAGCGCGGCCGCCGCCGCCTCAGACGGCGGGCAGAGGCAGACATAGCAGCGGTTCGTCCCCGCGTGAAGGCCGATGCCTGTCGCCACCCGGCACTGGCGGGTCCCCGCCGCATAGAGGAGGGCCTCCATCTCCAGGGTCTTCGCGATCGCCCGCCCTTCCTGCCAGGCGCGGAGGGCGTGGCGCACTGCCTTCGCGGCATGGGCCTTCCCGGCGAGTTCATCGGCGTCGAAACAGATAATGTGCGTCCCGGCCGACTCCGCGATCACCCGGATCGTCTCCAGAAACGCGGGAAGCGCGGGGATCTCGATGACCGCCTCCCTGATATCGCAGTTAATCTCCATTATGTCCCTCGAATGCAAAGAGCGTGGTCTGCCGCCGCCCTCTTTTCACCTCGATCTCCTCTTCAACGGTCGGAGCATCGTCTCCAGCCTCCTTCCCCTCGATCTGGGCGAGGACCTTCGCCGCCGTCTTTTCGCCGAGGATGGGGGCGATCTTCCCGATCCCGGCCGCCCTCATCTCTTGCGGCGTCGTCATGCCCAGGTCGAAGAGGCGCCGGGAGAGCACCCGACCGATGCCGCGCAGGGCGATGAGAGGCAGGAGTTCCTTCTTGATGCCATACTTTACCCGTGTCCCGAGGTCGGCGATCGGTTTTGCGAGGGGGCGGTTGAAGAGGTATGCAAGGCGCGACGCGGCGTGGATGAGCCAGACCGCGGTCTCGACCTTGTTGTGGATGTCGCCAGGCCCCACATTGAAGTGCTCGGAGATCATTGCCTCTGTCACCTCGTCAGACCACTCGGAGAGGAGCATCGCGGTCTTCACCGAGGCGTAGAACGCCTCCATCTCGTCTGAGCCGTACGGCACGCCGGTCCAGAGTTCGGCCTCGTGGTCCCGGAGGAAGAGGGGGAGGATCTCGGCGTCGTCCTTACGCAAAAAAAGCGTGAGCATGTCGGGCGTCTCGCAGATGAGTTCGAGGAGACCGATGTCGGCATAGACCGGGGCCCCTCTGAGAGCGGTGACGATCGCCTCCGCACTCCTCGGGTCGATGTAGAGGCGGGAGACCATGTCGCCGTACTCGGTCGCCTCCAGGCGGTCCCCGAACTCCGTCACCATCTCGGCGTCGACGAGCCAGTCGATCACACGATCAATGGTCTCATGGATGGTGGACCGCAGTCCCTGGTGCTCGTAGGCATAGTAGGTCTCCCCCATGAAGGAGAGCACCTCGCCGCGGCTCTGCACGAAGTGGGTGGCGATAAGGGAGAGGACATGGGTGCGCAGGGCGTTCTCCGAGTTGCACTGCGAGGTGACCTCCTCGGGGGGGGCGTCGATGTACGCCTCGAAGAGGTCCTGGCAGCCATCCTCGCTCTTTGCGATGAGCACCGCCTCGCCGTACGGGTCGAGGTGCGGGCGGCCGGCACGCCCGGCCATCTGCTTGTACTCCCCGACCGGGATCGGTGCCATGCCACCGTCGCCGAAACGGAGGTAGTCGCGGATCACCACCCGCCGTGCCGGCAGGTTGAGGCCCGCGGCAAGGGTGGGCGTCGACGAGATCACCCGGATCGCCCCTGTCCTGAAGGTGTCCTCGACGATTTTCCTCTCCGCCGACGAGAGGCCGGCGTGGTGGAAGGCCGCGCCCTTCCTGACACAGAGGGCGAGGGTCTTGCCGAGGTCGGTCGCCGCCTCGCGTTCGATCGCGTCGGCCGCGTCGTCGAGGGCGGGTTCGGAGAGTTTCAGCCCGCCTGCCGCCCTCTTTGCAAAGGCTTCGGCATTCCGCCTCGACGAGACAAAGACAAGGCACTGCCCGCCCTCCGCGACCGTGTCCAGGCAGAGGTTCAGGTCGTCGTTCTTTGACTTTGCCGACACCTGCCTTTCATGGTCCTCGAAGTGGATCGTGCCATTGTAGAAGACCCCTTCCCGCAGGTCGACCGGACGCCACTCGCTTGTCACGAGTTCGGCGTCAAGCCAGCCGGCAAGGGCGCCGGGGTTGCCCACCGTCGCCGAGAGGGCGATCACCTGCATCGCCGGGTTCCTGTGCCTGAGTTTCGCGATCACCATCTCAAGGGTCGCACCCCGGTCAGGGGAGGCGATGAGGTGGCACTCGTCCACGACAAGGAGGGTGATCCTGGAGAGCCAGGGTGCGGCATTCCGGAGGAGGGAGTCCACCTTCTCCGACGTGGCGACGATGATATCGTTTTTACCAAGGTAGGCGTCTTTCCGATCGAGGTCTCCGGTCGCCACCCCGACCCTGACACCCTTGCCAGAAAAGTCCTCGTATTTCTCGGTGGCGAGGGCCTTGAGGGGGACGATGTACAGGCACGTGCCGCCGTCGGCGATATGACGGTGCATCACCATCTCGGCGACAAGGGTCTTGCCGCTCGCCGTCGGGATGGCGCACAGGAGGTTTTTCCCCTCGAAGATCCCGGCCCTGACACAGGCTTCCTGGGGAGGGTAGAGCGCCTCGATCCCGCGTGCACTGTACTGAGACCTGAGGGCGTCGGGAAGAGGCAGGTCAGCAACCTTCATATGGACCCCTTTGTTTCCACTCGAAATTCAAGACCATGTCCACAGATTGTAGAAAATATAGTTGTTGGATGTATATATCTCTCCACGGGAAATAACGCCGGGCGCGAGGGGATCAGTAGTAGTAGTCCAGGATATTCTCCTTCTCCTCGCGCCGCTTCTTCTCCAGGAAAGAGTAAACGGTTTCGTGGGGCACGCCGTTGATGAGCATCTCGAGGGCCGTTCGGGCATTCTTGAGGTGGTCGGGTGTCCCGATCAGGGTGACGGTCTTGCCCTGCACCGAGATGCCGACATAGGCCATGTCCTCAATCTGTTCCCGTGCCTTCCCGGCCTTGCCAATGATCCTGCCGCGGAGTCGCTCCTGCTGGCGCGGGGAGGGTTCAACCACAGAGATGTCGATGACGTCAAGGGTGAGGTCCTCGTCTTCGAGAAGCCTGAAAGCCCGCTCAGGCGAGAAGCCCCGCGCGATCGCGGTGACGACATCGGTCGCCCTGAGCACGCCTGCCGCGTCCTCACCCTCGATCCGCACTTCGCCTTCGTCGCTGTCGATCTGGATCGCGGCCCCTGTCTTCTCCTCCAGCGCCTTCTTGACGGCGCCGTCTTTTCCAATGAGGGCGCCGATCCTGTTTGCACCAATCCTGATTTCCTGTACTGTCATTTAATTCACCGCTCCTTATCTGCCAGGGGCCGGAATGTCCCGCCCGTCACCTCGCGCACCAGCGCGTCCTCGTCCTCCACAGGGCAGAAAGAGGAGAAAAACCGGTTGATATTCCTGATATCCCGGATCAGAAAGGTTCCGGCATTCGGGTGATCGCGGGTGACCGCCTGGCCCATGTCGATAATATAGGGTTTTTCCAGCCAGAGTATATTGAATTCACTCAGGTCGCCGTGGATGAGCCTGGCCTCCTGGAAAAGCGTCTTTATCTCCCCGATGACCGCCCTGTACACTCCTTCAGGGTCTTCAAGTTCCACGTTCCTGATCTGGGGGGCCGCTGTATCGTCTTCCCCGATGAACTCCATGATCAGGATGTTCCTGTCGAAGGCGTACGGCTCCGGCACCGGGACGCCGGCTTCACGGGCGCGTTTGAGGTTTGCGAACTCCTTCTTTGTCCAGGTGAAGACGATGTCCTTGCGCGTCCGCCGCATTCCGGCAAAGCGGGGGTCGCCGATGATGTATTCGGCCATCGCCTTGAAGTTCGCCGTTCTCATCCGGTAGATCTTGATGGCGACCGTTTTCCCCTCCCTCTCGCCAAGGAAGACGTTCGCCTCCTTTCCGGTGGAGATGGAGCCGCCGATCGCCGAGATCTTCTTCTTGTGGACAAGG
>NZ_JAQVNX010000069.1 GCF_028702905.1 Methanofollis sp. | reverse complement strand
CCCTCTTCGGCCATCGCGGGCAGGGCATAGGCGTACTCCGCGTCGACGCCGAGGCCTGTCACGTCGAACTCAAGGTTCATGGGGACGAGGGCGACATGGATCGCCTCTGCCGGGGCGTTTCCTCCGTTGACGACCACGACCGACTTTGCATCGTCGGAGAGCTGGCAGGTGACTGCAGGGAGGTTCTTCGTCTCGGTCATGATCTGCAGGCACATCGCAGCGGTCATAAGGACGACGAAGATCGAGACTCCCATGAAGACGTTCTCGGCGACGGCGAGAACGAGGCCGATGACCACACCGGCGGCAAGGATGAGAACCGGGACCTTATCCATACTATGGAGTCTCTCTCACATCATATAAGAGGTGAAGACATGCTCCCCTCGGCGTCACCCTCTTCATAACAGATATTCACCGTCCGGAGGCCACGAGGCAATGATAAACTCCATGTCCGATCCCCTTCGTCTGCTCGGGTATGCCCGGTGCCACCACCACGATCCGTACCCCTCTTCGGACGTAAACTCATTATGACACCTCCACATTTCCCCCCACCATGCCGATGAACTTCCGCAGCCTGATTTGAAAAGAATAGCACCGATTGTGCAGCCATCTGCACCACAGCAGATAATATTGTAGATGAAGACTAATATCTCAGGGATTGATCGTTACGGTACAGGGCCGGATCTCCGGCCCTGATCGACGCCGCAACAGACGAGAGATGGTGGAAAATACATGCTTGAATTAAAGTTCATTCGCGCCCACCCCGAGGTCGTCAGGGCAGACCTGGAAAAGAGGGGGGACACCGAGAAACCGGCCTGGATAGATGACCTGCTGGAGAAGGACAGGAGGAGCGGGGAACTCCAGATCGAGGTCGACAGGCTGAGGAACCGGCGCAACGTGATCGGACGCGAGATCAACGCGACCAGAAAGGCGGGCGGGGACGCTGCCGCTCTCCTCGACGAGGCGGCAGCCATACCCGGAGAGATCAAGGGGGCCGAGGCCGAGCTTGAGGAGATCAGGGAGAGAGTCCACTTCTACCAGATGCGCATCCCCAACATCCTCCATGAGAGCGTGCCCGTGGGCAAGGACGACACGGAGAATGTCGAGGTGAAGAGGTGGGGCGAGCCGAAGGTTCCCGCCTTCGAACTGAAGAACCACGGCGAACTGGCGGTGGAGCACGACTGGGCCGACTTCGAGCGCGCCACCAAGGTGGCCGGTGCAGGTTTTTACTACCTGAAGGGGAGACTTGTCCTGCTCGATATGGCCCTCCAGCGCTATGCCCTCGACCTGCTGGTGGAGCGCGGCTACACCCCCATATCCCCGCCGTACATGATGAACAGGGCGGCCTACGAGGGCGTCACCGACCTTGCCGACTTCGAGAACGTGATGTACAAGATCGACGGCGAGGACGCGTTTCTCATCGCGACCGCCGAGCACCCGATGGCGGCGATGTTCAAGGACGAGATCTTCGAGGCAGACGCCCTCCCGATCAAGTTCGCCGGGATCAGCCCGTGCTTCAGGCGCGAGATCGGTTCTCACGGCATCGACACGAAGGGGCTCTTCCGCGTCCACCAGTTCAACAAGATCGAGCAGTTCGTCTTCTGCAGGCCAGAAGACTCCTGGACTTTCCACGAGGAATTGCTGGCAAATGCCGAGGCGGTCTTCCAGGGCCTCGGCCTCCCGTACCATGTGGTCAATATCTGCACCGGCGATATCGGGACGGTGGCGGCGAAGAAGTACGACATCGAGGTCTGGATGCCGCGCGAGAACAGGTACCGCGAGGCGGTCTCCTGCTCGAACTGCACCTCGTACCAGGCGACGAGGCTGAACATCAAGATGCGCAGCCCGACCGACTTCAAGGAGAAGGAGTTCGTCCACACCCTCAACAGCACTGCGATCGCAACATCACGGGCGATCAGGGCGATCCTGGAGAACTACCAGCAGGAAGACGGTTCTGTCGAGGTCCCGAAGGTGCTCAGGCCCTACATGTACGGGCTTGAGACGCTGTGAGAGAGGGATCCTCTCCTTTTTTGAAGGGTCTTGGCCCTGTCGGGTGACAGAAACCGCCGGGAGCCGCACAGGGGTACACAGCCCAAACTCTTTTCACCTCCCTGTCCCATCCGGGCGGCGTGCAGGTGAGGGGTGGTGGCCGACCGCGTGGATGAGAAGGCAGAGGGACCTGACAGGGGTCGCCTCACCGACTTTCTCCCCCCTGACCGACTGAACGCGTTTGCCGACGGGGTGTTCGCGATCGTCATCACCCTGCTCGTCCTCGAACTGCCTGTTCCGGAGGGGGCCGACAGCCTGTTCCTGGCACTCATGGAAGAGTGGCCCGATTTCCTCGCGTATGTCATCAGTTTCGTATTTATCGGCGGGATCTGGATGACGCACGCGTCCATCACGCAGTTGACGGAACAGGAGGACAAGGTCACGTTTCGCCTGACCCTCCTGATGCTCTTCTTCGTCTCCCTGATGCCCTTCACGACGAGCGTGATGGCCGGCCACCTCACCGGAACAGGTTCGCATCTCGCCGTGCTCCTGTACGGACTGGACCTCTTCATCACGTCGGTCATGCTGAGCATGATCATGCGCTATCTTGTCTGGCGTCCGAAACTGCTCGTCGACGGCCTTGCCGAAGAGGACCTCAGGGAGATGGTGCGACGGCGGCGTGCGGGCGTTGCCTCCTGCGGTGTCGGCGTGCTGCTCGCCCTCTTTGTGCCCCTAGTGGCGGTCGCCGTGTACATCGCCGTGACGGTCTTTTTCTTCGTGCATCCTCTGATCGATAAAAGGGCGATCAGGAGGGCGGTGAAGGGATGAGGGCCAGGAACGGCATGATTAGAACATGTAGCCCGGCATCCAAAAGAGAGAGCGCTCATCTTTTCTTATACATCAATGCTCAAATAAACCATATCTCTGAGTTGAACGCCATCCTCAAAAATCGGGTGATCGTAGTTATCCAGAAAAATATTCTTGACCCTGTGTGAGATCTTAAATCCGCAATTCTCATAAAATCGAAGGATCGCAGTTATCTCACCCGTCCCAATGAACATCGTTTTGCATCTGTCCCTGTAATAGTCGAGAATGTATTTCACAAGAAACGTACCATAACCCCGACCCTGATATTTTTCAGCGGTTGCTATGCTTTTCAATTCATAGACGGCATCACCTTCCTGCGTGACCACGCATATGCTTTTCAGGTCGCCATCATAGAGAGCGAACATATCTCCCCGTTCCAGGTACCGATCAATCATGTCTTCCTGTTCATCGGCCAGCAGCAACAGATCGAGAAATTGTTTTTTGTTGGTCAAAATCGGTTTAACTTCCATTTTCGTACCCCTGTTTCATTCACATTTTTCTCGCGACTGTCGTCGCAATGCAACGCTCGAAGTGTATAACGTGTAATGGATCGGAGGCTATAGCCATATCGGCTGGGGGGTGCTGGCGAAGAAGTTGAAAATAATAAAAAGAATCGAGACACTTGTGATGGCAACTTGATGGAAAAATTAGATTATCTCCATCAACAGGGTACCGTTACGAATGAGGAATATAATGTAATTAAAAATAGAATCGTCTAAACCATTTTTGGAACAGAATATTTTTTTCTCCATCTTTTCTTTGAAATTATTTCCCGGGATTATCTGGTTATTCTTCTTTGTCTGCGTGACGGTCCGTCAGATCATCGTCTTCGTGTGGTGAGTTTTTTGAGGATTCGGAGGCGGCAGGATTTTTCCATCTCTTCTTTTTTGGCATTTTTTTGTTTGTCCTTTACATATTGGTGGATCGCGTCAATTTTATCCATTTCAGGTCTTAAATCGAGATTAGATCTTTCACTCAAAACAAAAATTACTATTGCAACACCAATACCTATCAATAACATCTCTAAATTGAGGTTTGTCTGAGATATGGGATTACTCATCTGAATTGTTGATGAGGTCGCTGAAAGCAAAATAGGGATGATTCCCACTATTATGGCAAATAAACCCATTAATAGAAGACTGTTCAACCCCCTCGAAGACTTCGCTTTTTGTTTTCCAAAGTTCTCTCTTGCCTGACCAGGTACAAATCTGCCTGAAACCGCTGAAACGATGAGACAATCTTCTATCCGACCAAGCCGCTCAATGATATCTTGGGTTTTCTGATCATTATCTATTGTTGTCCAGGATGTTGTTATAATCACTATAGCGGAGATTGCGAGTCCAGTAATCGCAAGACGATCTTCGAGACCTGCCAAATTTGAGAACACAATAAATCCCAGAGATAAAATTATAAATATTCCAGATATTTTCATAATCCACATATATTTCCGTTTTGTCCTATTCTCGTCGTTTGACTCATAATTCTTCGATGTGTGAGGTCTATACCATAGAGTACACAAAATAAATGTTGAAAGGACAATGTTAGCTCCTATAAATACCTCTAAAACCTCGAAAGTTTCCATTTCATCATCACCCGATTGTGCAGAGTTTATATTAGCAACCGGATATGCGGAAGAGTAAATATCCCTTTCGTTTTGTTTATTGCCGCCTTTTCGGTGTAAGAACCCCATTCAACCCTTCACCGTGCGGTATGATCGCGCCGATCAGCCAGGGAAAAAATTATCCATCTGAAAAAGAAAGAAAATTTAGTGAGGGGTTACTCCCTCTAGTTGTTCGTAAGTGCAACACACATCACAAGTGCGACGAGCCCGATTGCGAACCAGGCGGGCACGGCGTCCCTTGTGAATGCGCTTGAAGGGAGGACGATGTTCGTCTGGTTGGTCACCGTGGTCGAACATCTTCTTCCTTGAACGTGCATCTCAGCCATTTTTCACCTCCTTTATTGTCGGTAACGGAAAGATCTGGTGGACCTTTTCGCCCCCCTGCAAGTGGATATCGTATCATTACTGATTGCCTCCAAGAGATCTTAGGAATTGAAGAAACAGATATGCTCCCGCTCCAATCAAACAAATGAGCCCCAGAAGTTCAATTAACTCTTCCTGATCCATCTGATCGAGAGTATTGACGTACTTGTTTACGGTGTTGCGGTTTATGCCGAGATGCTGTGCGATTTGTGCGTTGTTCATCCCTCTATTCCGCTGGATAACAATATCTTTGAGCATAGCAGGATTCAAATTATATTTCTTTGCTAACTGGACGAACTCATCATTAGCCCGATCCAGATCGCTCATATTGTAATCCGGTGCCATACATTATGATTTGTAGCAATAGTATTTATGCCTATTGTTATGTTTTAGTCATTGTGACTACCTGGCTGGTTGTGTGCTGATTAATTCGTCTCATCCCTCTTTTTGTTACCACCTCTTTATCAGGGCCGCGCCGCATGAGATGTCGGGGCGATCCGGAACTGTGCGGCCAACCAAAGAGAAAAAATGAGAAAAAGAAAATTACGAAAGAAACTATCTCCAAGCGGAAGAAGAAAAGGTTGAACACTACGCTCTCAGCTGAAGCGCACGAATTATTACAAGAATCAATCTCGAATGCGTCTCGCTCTCCCAAATCATATCACAAAATGGAAGTGGGCCCGATGAGGCTCGAACTCATGACCTCCCGGTTATCAGCCGGGTGCACCACCGACTATGCTACGGGCCCTAATACACTCGTATTAGTGCCTGTAAATGTTGTACCACCTCCGATTTAAAGGTTGCGTCAGAACCCCGCTCCCGGGCCGCCCGAGAACGACATAGTTAAAGAACACGCAGGAGTAATAGCACTGGGACGAGATCCATGGCTAAACAATACCTCCTTGGAAACGAAGCCATCGCGCACGCCTGCATCGAGGCAGGCCTCGACTTCGCGAGCGGCTATCCGGGAACCCCATCGTCCGAGGTGATCGACACCCTGCGGGCGCAGAAAAAGCGTGAGTTCTATATCGAGTGGTCGGTGAACGAGAAAGTCGCGTTCGAGAACGCCCTCGCCGCCTCCTGGTGCGGCCAGCGGTCGATGGTCACGATGAAGCACGTCGGCCTCAACGTCGCCGCCGACCCCCTGCTGACGAGCGCGTACACCGGGGCAAAGGGCGGTTTCGTCGTCCTCTCAGCCGACGACCCCTATGCACACTCCTCTCAGAACGAGCAGGACACGAGGAGGTACGCCCACTTCGCCAAACTCCCCTGCATGAACCCGTCGAGCGTGCAGGAGGCGCACGACATGATGAAGGACGCCTTCGCCCTCTCCGAGCAGGTCGGCCTCCCTGTCCTCTTCCGCCCCACCACCCGCATCTGCCACTCCAAGGGCGACGTCGACCTCGGCGAGGTCTCGGATGAGCACAGGACTGGCGTCTTCGAGAAGGACCCGAAGCAGTATGTGGTCATCCCGGCCCACACGAGAGTCCTCCACAAGAAATTGAACGAGAAACAGCCCATGGTCAGGAAGGCCGTCATGGACCTCGGCTACAACACCGCGGAGGTGCGGGGCGAGACGGCCGTCGTCGCGAGCGGCATCGCCGCCTCGTACGTGCAGGAGGTCATCCCCGAGGGCGTCTCCTTCATGAAGGTCGGGTGCTTCCCCATCGACGGCGCATGGATGGAGGCATTCGTCCAGCAGCACAAAAAGGTGCTCGTCGTCGAGGAGGGTGCGCCGATCGTCGAGGAACGCCTCAGGCAACTCGCCTGCGGCGTCGAGGTCTTCGGCCAGATGAACGGCGCCGTCCCGATGGAGGGCGAACTCTCCCCCGCGGCCGTCGCCGCCTCGATGGTGAAGGCCGGCATCCTGAAAGATAACCCCTTCCAGAGCCCTGCCCCTGCCGAAGGCCTCCCGCCCCGCCCTCCCATCCTCTGCGCCGGGTGCGGACACCGGGCGACGTTCTACGCCATGAAGAAGGTCTTCCCTGACGGGATCTTCCCCTCAGACATCGGTTGCTACACCCTCGGCCTCCAGCTCGGCACGGTGGACACCACCATCTGCATGGGCGCTTCGGTGACAGTCGGGAGTGGCATCGCCAACGCGGGCGAGAAGAGGCCGGTCGTCGCCACCATCGGCGACTCGACCTTCCTCCACACCGGCATCCAGGGCCTCCTCAACGCCGTCTACAACGGCGCCGACATGACCCTCGTCATCCTGGACAACAGGATCACCGCCATGACCGGCCACCAGCCCAACCCCAACACCGGCGAGACCGCGATGGGCGAGGCAAGCGTCCCCATATCCCTGGAGGCGATCTGCCGGGCCTGCGGGGCGTCCTTTGTCGAGACCATCGACCCGTACGACCTGACCGCCACCCTCGAGGCCCTGAAGGCGGCAAAGGCCCGTGCGGGCACGAAGGTGATCATCGCCAGGCAGGCCTGCGTGATCACGGCGCGGCGTGCCGGCGTGCGGCGGGCGCACTATCGGGTCGACCCCGAAACCTGCACCGCCTGCGGCGCCTGCCTCCGCTTCGGGTGCCCGGCCATCGGGAAGGACGCGGACGAGAAAGCGGAGATCAACGAACTTTGCTCGGGCTGTGGGGTCTGTGCGGATATCTGTCCTGCCGGGGCCATCGTGAAGGAGGGGAGAAAATGAGCAGTTATGATCTTCTGATCGTCGGCATCGGCGGGCAGGGCACGATCCTTGCCTCGAACATCATCGGCGAGGCCTGCCTCCTCGAAGGCGTCCCGATCAAGGGCGTCGAGACCCACGGCATGGCCCAGCGCGGCGGTTCCGTCGAGAGCCACGTGCGTATCGGCGGCACCTTCGGCCCCCTGATCTCGCCGGGCGGGGCCGACCTGATGATCGCTCTCGATCTCATGGAAGCGGTGCGATACCGCCACTACCTCAAGCCCCAGGGCAGGATCATCGTCAACGACCACGCCGTCGTCCCGACTTCGGTCTTCATGCAGAAACTCCCGATGCCCGCACGCGACGACCTCCTCGCCGCCCTCGACGGCCACCCGGTCACCCTGGTCGACGCCGCTGGCCTCGCCGCAGAGGCGGGCAACCTCATCGTCCAGAACGTCGTCATGCTCGGCGCCGCCGCCCCCCACCTCCCCCTCAAGGCGGAGAGCCTGGAGGAGGCGGTCAGGCGCCTCGTGCCGCAGAAGTTCCTGGACCTCAATCTCAGGGCCTTCGCCCTCGGCCGCGAGGCCGGGCGGTCCTGATCTCCCTTTTTTTGGCTCTGGAGAATTCCTGTTCTGGAGAGGCTCTCACCCCCTCCTGTGCCCATTCGCCGCTGCAGGGGAAGTAGAAAAAATAGATTGATTATTTAGTGCCTCTTCATGACGGCGTATCCACCGATGAGAGCCGCCGCAACAACGATGAATAGGGCGATCCAGAACAGCGGGATGCCTCCGGTCCCTGTCACTGGAGTGGATGCGGTCGTGGTAGTGATAACAGAGGTCGTGGTCGTCGTCGGGGCAGTCGTGACCGGTTCTTCTGCCGCTGGGCCGATAAGGAGGGCGTAAGTGCTGAAGTGGCTGATCGGTGCAGTGACGGTATGCGCGGAAACCTCAGTCTGCAACTCTTTCCATGCACCGGTCGAGGGGTTGTACCCCTGCACGACCAGGCGGGCCGGGTCGCCGCCTGCCTTGCTGAGCAATGCAGCCCATTCATCGGCGGTGAAGGTGAAGACGAGGCCGATCGCCGGGGAGAAGGTGGCATCGGCCGGGGAGCATTCGACGGCATAGCCGGAGAAGGTGAGGGAGGAAGCAGACGGGAGGACCGATATAGCAGTGATCCCGACCTCAGGGAGGGGCTTGCCGTCTTTGTCGAGTGCCTTCACGCCGGTCTCCAGGGAGAGGTGTGCGAACATTCTGTCGACATAGACGATATACGGCCTGAGTACACCGCCCCAGGATGCGGTGAGGAGGGGTGCCGTGCCGGTCGAGGTTGTCGGCTTCACGGAGTTGCCGCCGCCGCTGCTATGAGAGGACGAGGATGGGGAGGTGGGTTCAGGTGTGGCGGCTGCCTTCGTCGCTCCGACGGCAAAGGCGGAGAAACCTTCCGGGGAGTAGGCCTCGAAGATCATCATGCCGTCGGTATCGAGGCCGAGATAGGTTGTCTCAAGGACACTGGTGACGCCGTCGTCGCCTTGCCGGAAGATCCGGATCGCATCCGTGCCGCCGTGGGCGTTCACCCATTCGGGTGAGACGGTCAGGTGGAGATAGGCGTCGCTGATGGTGTCGTTTGCGCCCAGGTTGGTCTTGGTGAAGTAGACCGCATAGGCCGTCGAGGTGAGATTGAGGCCTTCATCGGCGGCTGCAAGGGTGAAGGCAGTCGACGCCCCGTCGCTCGGTTTGTCGTAGATCGAAGTCTTGATCCGGAGATCGGGGTTGTAGACGTTCATCGAGGCGTTGAATGCAACCGAGACATTACCGACGTCTCCGAGGGGGGCGGTCGACGGCCGGCTGCTTTCGAGCAGGACACCGGTGACGTTCCCGGTCGAGACCGTGCCGTTCGTGCTCAGGCCGTCGGTCCGGAGGGTGAGGTTGAGATTGCCGGTCGAGAGGAGGATGGCGTCCCCGCTCACGGTGCCGTTGCCGGCCGTGGCGTTGAACAAGACCTGCTGCTGCCCGCCGCTGAACGTGATGTTCATGCCCTCGCTGTCGAAGACGTAATCGGTTTCGTCTTCGGGGGGAGCGGGCGGGACGTCGCGGACGCTGATGAACCGGGGTCTGACAAGGGCGTCGGTGCCGGCGGTGTTCGTAACGATCAGGGTAACGGTGTACCGTCCGATGGAGGTGTAGGTGTGGGTCGGGTGCTGCGTGGTCGAGACGGCACCGTCGCCGAAGGACCACAGCCAGGCCGTGGCGTCGGTCGAGAGGTCGGTGAACTGCACGGAGAGCGGGACGGCACCGTCGGTCGGGGCGGCGGTGAAGTTAGCCACCGGAGGGTCTACAGGCTTTTCAAGGTTGAAGTGGACCGAGGCAGTCTGATCACGGACGACCGTCACCTGCGAGGAAGCGTCGAGGTAGCCTACCTTCGTCACGGTAATAGTGTGGGTACCCACCGGGACGTTTGCGAGGGTGCCGTTCGTCACCTGGCCGGTGGACACCCCGTCAAGGGAGATGGTCGCACCTGCGGGAACGGAGGTAACCGAGATGCTCCCGGTCTCTTTCTCAAGGACGAAGTGGACAGAGGCGGTCTGACCGGAGGAGACAGTCACCGTCTTCGAAGCAGCCCTGTAGCCGGAGAGTGTTACGGAAACGGTGTGCTCACCGACAGGGATGTTCGCAAGGGTGCTGTTCGTCACCTGGCCAGTGGTCACCCCGTCAAGGGAGATGGCCACACCCGACGGAACCGAAGTCACTGCGATGCTCCCGGTCTCCGGTGTCGTCCGAACGTGCAGGTCACGATGTGTCACAACACCGGGTGTGAAGGTTGCCGTCTCTTGTGCCGCCTGTCCACTGACCAGAAACGTGACGATCTGGCCCTCCTGCCCATCGGTGCCGCTGACAACGAGGCGTGCCCCTTCCATAGTGGTTGAACTGCCATATATGCCCGCAACGGTCGTCGTTACGGAACCTCCCCTCGTATCCCCGATCATGGCGGTTATCTCGGTTCCGGCCGGGGCCGGTGAGCCGTCGATCGTGACGGTCCCCCAGAACTCGTGAGGGAGAGCGGGGACGCTCTCGTCTGCCGCTACACCGGCGACGAGGGCGATGAGGAGAATTAAGATGCCGCAATACTCTGTTTTCATCTCATCACCTTCATGCTCCGATTGCGCAGAGAGTGTCGGGACTGTCCATGTACAGCCAGTATCCCTGCATGGGGTTCATCGGGCGGTCGTCGCCGTGGCGGCCTGTTGCTCCGCGGATGATCGAGATGTCGTAGGCCTGTGCCTTTGCGTCGAACGCAAAGAGGGTCGCCCAGTTCTTTTCGACCGACCTGAGGGTGGTGACCGCGGGTTCGGGGATGGTGTCGGAGAACCCGATGGCGTTCCAGCCTCTGTCGAGGTCTTTCGTCGGGGGGGTGGAGACCGATCCGCCGGCGAAGGAGAGGGGGATCGTGTACGTGCCGTTTGCGAAGATCCAGACACCGTCGAGGGGCTGGAACGATTCCTGTGAACTCATCGCCTCCCAGCGGCTGGTACCGTTGTACAGGAGGACCGAGTGGCCGCCGGTGTCCACGTCGTCGAAGATCGCGATGGTGTCCTGACCAGCGGCGAGGGTCTTCGGCGTCGAGACGAAGTTCCAGCCGGGCCAGAGGGTGATCGCGGCCCTGCTGAGGGCGACGTGGACCGTCGAGGTCTCGCCGACGGCGACGGTCACCGTCTCCTCGGCATCGAGGTAGCCCTCAAGGCTCAGGGCGATTGTGTGCTCGCCCGGCGAGATGCGGGTGAGGGTGGCGTTCGTCATTTCGCCGGTGTCGGTACCGTCGAGAATGATGCGGGCGCCGTCAGGGGAGGAGGTGACCCGGATGCTGCCGGAGGGTTCGAGGAGGGTGAGGGAGACGGTCGCTGTCTCTCTATCGACGACGGTCACGGTCGTCGAGGCATTCAGGTAGCCGGATTTCTTCACGGTGATCGTGTGCTCCCCGGCCGGGACGTTCTCAAGGGTTGCGTTCGTCGTCGTCCCGGTGTCGGTGCCGTCGAGGAAGACTTTTGCACCGTCGGGCGTCGAGGCGACGGCGATGTTCCCGGTCGCCGCGACGAGGTCGAGGTGGAGGGTCGTCGTCTCGTTGTACCGGATCGTCACGTTCGCCTCGGCGCTGCGGTAGCCGTCTTTCGTCAGGGTGACGGTGTGGTCGCCGACGGCGATGCCGCCGACGGTGGCGTCGGTGGTCTTCCCGGTATCGGCGCCGTCGACGAAGATGGCGGCGCCAGTCGGCGTCGAGGTGACGGCGAGGCTGCCGGTGTGGGTGGTGAGGTCGAGATGGATCACCGCGGTCTTCCCCTCGGTGACGAAGACCGGCGTCGAGGCGTCGGCATAGTCGTCGAGTTTCAGGGTGACGACGTGGTCGCCGGCCGGAACGTCTTCGAGGAC
>NZ_JAQVNX010000068.1 GCF_028702905.1 Methanofollis sp. | reverse complement strand
CTGCGCCGGTCAGGGCCTCACCCTGCCCGAGCCCGACAGCCCGGCCGACAGCCGCCGCCGTAAGGGGTGCGTCTCCGGTGATCATGATCACGTCGATACCTGCCTTTTTCGCCCGTTCCACTGCTTCTCTTGCCTCTTCGCGCGGCGGGTCCTGGATGCCCGCGGCCCCCAGGTAGACAAGGCCCTCCTCCGGGTCTTCGCCGCCGCCGAGGAGACGGTATGCCGCCGCGATCACCCTGAGGCCCTCCCCTGCCATCCCCTCGACCCCGGCCGCCAGCACCTCCCGCGTCCCCGTGTCGAGAGGCCGGGCCTCCCCGTCCGCGAGCACCGCAGTGCAGCGGGCAAGGACGATCTCTGGCCCTCCCTTCATGTATGCGACCCGTCTCTCTCCTTCCCCCACAATGACGGTCATCCGTTTCCTCGCCGAGGAGAAGGAGAGTTCCTCCTCGATCCCGGGGAGATCTTCGCGCCTGATCCCGGCCTTAGCCGCGGCGACGACGAGCGCGCCCTCGGTCGGGTTCCCGACGATACCGCCGTCCGGCGTGAGTGAGGCGTGGCTGCAGATGGCGGCGGCCCGGAGAAACGCGGAGAGCCCGGGCGTTCTTGCAGGATCGACGGCCCTCTCCCCCGCGAAAAATCCCCCTCTCGGGGCGTAGCCGGTGCCGCTCACCCTGATATCCCGGCCTGGCAGGGCGATCGCCGTCACCGTCATCTCGTTCTTCGTGAGAGTGCCGGTCTTGTCCGTGCCGATCACCGAGACCGCCCCGAGGGTCTCCGAGGCCGGCAGGTGACGGATGAGGCAGTTTCTCCCGAGCATCGCCCGCACTCCGATCGCCAGGGTGAGAGTCACCACCGCGGGCAGACCCTCAGGGATCACGGCGACGGCCAGGGACACCCCGGTCAGGACGATCTCGTAGGCCCCGCGTCCCTGGATGAGGCCGGCGAGTACGACTGCCGCCGCGACGACAAGAGAGATCTGGCCGATACGTGTGGAAAGGACGGCGAGCCGCCTGGCAAGAGGGGTCTCGATATCCCTGACTGTGCGGGAAAGCCCTGCGATCCGCCCGAACTCGGTCGCCATCCCGGTGGCGACGGCGACCCCCCTCCCCCGCCCGTTCACGACCGCCGTCCCCATATAGGCCATGTTTGCCCGTTCCATCAGGGGGGTCTCCTCAGGGAGGGGTAGGGTGGCCTTGCTCGCCGGCACAGATTCGCCGGTGAGCGGCGCCTCGTCGACCTGGAGACTTGTCACCGAGATAAGGCGGAGGTCGGCCGGCACCTTCATCCCTGTATCGAGGACGACGATGTCCCCGGGCACGACCGCCGCCGCATCGATCCCGGTCTCTGCCCCCCCCCTCACGACGACGGCCTGCAGGCCGAGCATCCGCCTGAGCGCTTCCATCGCCTTCTCTGCCTGCCACTCCTGGGCCGCGCCGAAGGCTGCGTTCATGAGGACGATGATCAGGATTGCGACGGCATCGACAGTCTCGCCGATAATGAGGGAGAAGACGGCGGCGGCGATGAGGATGGCGACGAGGGTGCTCCTGAACTGGCGGAGGACGATCGCCGCCGGCCCCGGCCCCTCTTCTCTGTCGAGGCGGTTCTCGCCGTAGCGTTCCAGCCGTTCACCTGCCTCTGCCGGGGACAGACCCTCCTCGCACGACCCGAGGGTCAGGATGGCCTCGGCCTGATCGCGGGCATGCCAGGGGGCAGAAGAGTCTGCCATTGCACCGCGATTCTCTCCCCCGCTATATAGAGGGATCGACCATACCCCTTAGATACCCTTAATACCGCATGCCCGAGACATTTACCGTGTACGGCACCTACGACCTTTCCTTCAGGTACGAGAAGGACGGCCTCGATCTCTCGATCGAGCCAGAGGATGGGAAGTATCTCTACCGCCGCACCCTGAACGGGCAGAAGAAGACGCGGACCATCCTTTCCTCGGGCGGTCGGCTGATCATCAACCCGGTCGAGCCCCTCAACCTCCCCAAGGAGATCTGCCGGAATCTCCTGGTTGAATTCGAACCCCTCTCGATCGAACCGGGCGCCGAGCAGACTGTCTACCTCACCTTCCCTGTCGAGATCGGCGTCTTTGTCGCCGGCCGGGGAAATCTCGAACTCCTGGATATTTTCTCCTGGAACAGCCAGAAGTACACCCTGTACGGGTCGTCGGAGAAGGGGGTGATCGCGCGGTGGTGGCCGAGCACCACACACTCCTCCCCTCCTGATCTCGACCCCCTGAAAGAGGGCCTCCTCTCCCTTGAGATCTCCAATACGACGCGGGAATGGGTCAAAGTCTCGAAGGTCGTCCTGGACAGTTTCGGCATGAAGATCTACTACGGCGACCTTGTTTCCGTGCAGGCGTGGATGCGTGTCCTCAGCACGATGGTGGCGGAGACCGGTTTTTACGACAGGTCTGCCCGCGAGGGGCAGAAGAAGGCGGTCGAACTCTTCGCGGTGCGGGGGCTTGCAGGGGTCGAGCGCCAGCGTTTCCTGATGGACAGGGGGCTGTGAGCAGTGTTCGACTTCGTCCTCGACGACCCCATCTTCTTCTACCCCTCCCTCACCTGGGGACACCTTGTCTACATCGTCCTCGTCATCCTTGTTGCGGCGACGCTGGCAAAGGCGGTGACCCTCTACCTCAGGAAGACCCTCACCGACAAGATCAAGCTGAGCCAGCTCGACCTCCTTCTCAAGGCCGTCAACTACTCGGTGCTCATTATCACCGTCCTGATCATCAGCCCCCTCTTCAATATCACCCTCGGCGGCCTCCTCGTGGCCGGCGGGTTCGCCTCGATCGTCATCGGTATCGCCAGCCAGAGCGTGCTCGGGAACCTCATATCCGGCCTTTTCCTCATCATCGAGCGGCCGATCACCATCGGGGACAACATCAATATCGGGAGCGTGAGCGGGAACATCACCGACATCAACATCTTCTCGACGATCGTGAAGACCTATGACGGCGTCTATGTCAGGATCCCGAATGAAAAGGTCTTCACCTCCGAGATCACAAATTATGTGGCCAACGAGGTGCGGCGGTTCGAGTACGTCATCGGGATCCCGTACGACGACGACGCAAACGAGGCGATCCGGATCATCAGGGAGGTCGTCTGGAGCCATCCCTTCGCCCTGAAAGACCCGTCGCCCTCGATCTATGTCGACGAACTCGCCGACAGTTCGGTGAATATCAAGGTGCGGATCTGGGCGCCGACCGCCGAGTGGTGGGACGTCCGGACCGATCTCCTCTGGAAGATCAAGGAGGAACTCTCGAAGAACGGCATCGAGATGCCCTTCCCGCAGCAGGTGATCTGGTTCCAGAACGAGCTGCAGGGGCGGGTCGCGCTGAGTTCGGGCGAAGGTCGGTCGCGGGCCGGCCCTGACGAGGATACCTGAGGTGCATGATGGCAGACGAGATGACAGATCTGATCCTGGCGATTTCTTCGCAGGATCTCGATGAAAGGCACGAAGCAGAGGAACGCCTTGTGGCGATCGGGGAGGATGCGGTTCTCCCTCTGATCGAGGTGCTGATCGACGGGGACGCCGGCGCCCGCTGGTACGCCGGCCGGGTTCTCGCCAGGATCGGCGCACCCGCGATCAGGCCCCTGATCCTCACGATGATCGTGGAGCAGGACACTCAGTTCAGGCGCTACGCGGCCGCGGCCCTCGGTTCGATGGGTGAGACTGCGGTCGAACCCCTCATCGAGGCATTTTCAAGCGAAGACCGCGAACTCCGCGGCTTTATCGCCCTCGCCCTCTGCCGGATCGGCGAACCGGCGCGGGGGCCGCTGAAGCGGCTTGCCGGCGAGGGTGACGAGGTGCAGCGGTCCTGCGCCCGCCTCACCCTCTGGAAAATGGGGGAGGAGGGGATCAACGACCTGGTCAGTTCCCTCGATGCCGGGAAGGCCACATAATTTTTTACGTCCTGCAGGCGACTCCGGTGTGATGACAGAGATCACCGGGATGCGCCCTGTCCTTCTTGCCCTGGCATGTGCCGGGTCATTTGCCCTCGACGGCATCCTTCATGCAGACCTGGTAGCCCCCGCCGTGTACCCCCACCTCTTCTATCTCCCTATCGTGCTTGCAGCCCTCTGGTACGGGCGTGTCTCCGTCCCTGTAGCGGGCGCCCTCGCTCTCGTACACATCCTGGTCTGGTCGTTTGCACCTGCTGCCGTCCTGCGGGCCGGGATATTCCTTGCCGTCGGTCTTCTCGCCGCCCTCATTGCCGTAAGGGCCGCGGCGCCTGTCCCGGCACCTGAGGGCGGCACCCGCGATCTTGCTCCTCTCCTCAGGAGCCGGAGCCCTGAGAGGCGGTATGGGGCCGCGGTCTCCCTCGGGCGTACCGGCGACCCCACGGCCGTCCCTGCCCTGGAAAAAGCCCTCTCCGACCCCGATCCCGGTGTCCGCTGGATGGCGCTCGAAGCCCTCGGCGCCATCGGCAGCCCGGCCCTCCCTGTCCTCATGCGCCTCCTCGGTTCCGACGACATCGACCTCCGCTGGGGCGCTGCGGTTGCCCTCGGCGATATCGGGGATCCCGCGGCAGTCGAACCCCTTGCCCGCGCTCTTGAGGACGGAGACAGGTACGTGCGGACCCGGGCCGCTCTTGCCCTTGCGGCAATCGGGGTCCCGGCCCTGCCCCCGCTTGCGGTCGCGGCAGGACGCCGGGATGCCGGGGTACGGTGGGCGGCGGCCCTCGCCCTCGGAAAGATCGGGTCTCCCGACAGTATCCCGGCCCTCTCCCCTCTTGTCTCTGACACCGACCCGGCCGTCCGCTGGAAGGCGGCCGAGGCCCTCGGCGCCATCGGCGGGGAGGCCGCGGTCGGCCCCCTTGTCATGGCCCTCGATGACAGGGACGAAGAGGTCTGCGGGGTGGCGACCGCGGCCCTGACGGCGATCGGGGAGCCTGCGGTCACTCCCCTCATCGACGCCCTGCGGACAAAGGGGTGCTGGTTCTGTGCGGTGTCGGCCCTCAGGGAGATGGGGGACGCGGCGGCCCCGGCCCTCCACTCGGCCCTCTCCCGGAAGAACAGGTGGGTGCGGATCGGAGCGGCGATGATCCTGGCGGAGGAAGGGGACAGGCAGGGGACGGACGCCCTTGTCGCCGCCCTTTCCGATGCCGACCCCGACGTGCGGGAGGCGGCGAGAGAGATCCTGGAAGTGGGGCTGAAAAAAGGTTCTGAGAGCTTTAAATGCCATAATTCGCCCATTTAGCCAGCCGGGCAAACCTCTATGTCTCACCCCGCCCATTGTATCCTCATGGTTGCGGTCTCCCCGGCAATGGCCGAGTACTTCAAAAGACTCGAAGCGAACCTCAACGCGGCCCTGGTGGTCGCGGAGGCGGCGCGTGCAGAGGGGTACGACCCCACCACCGAGGTCGAGATCCCGCGGGCGAACGATATCGGCGACCGTGTCGAGGCCCTGATCGGGATCAAGGGCGTCGCCCAGAGGATCCGGGACCTTGAGGCCAGGATGTCCAGGGAAGAGGCCGCCCTCAAGATAGGCGACGACTTCGTGGCCAAAAAGTTCGGGGAGACGACACGCGAGGAGATCGCCGACCACGCCATCAGGACGTCGATGGGTCTCCTGACCGAGGGCGTGGTGGCGGCGCCGACCGAGGGGATCGCGAAGGTCGGGATCGGCAAGAACGACGACGGCACCGAGTACCTGAAGATCTATTATGCCGGGCCGATCCGCTCTGCAGGCGGCACGGCGCAGGCCCTCTCCGTGCTCGTCGGGGACTATGTCCGCCGGGGTATCGGGATCGACCGATACAGGCCCAGGCCCGAGGAGGTGGACAGGTACGTCGAGGAACTCCAGCAGTACAACAACATCCAGTCTATGCAGTACATGCCGAGCGAGGCCGAGATCAGGCTGATCATCGAGAACTGCCCGGTCTGCATCGACGGCGAACCGACGGAGAGAGAGGAGGTCTCAGGACACAGGAACCTGGAGAGGGTGGAGACGAACACGGTGCGTGGCGGCATGTGCCTGGTGGTCGCCGAGGGACTGGCCCTGAAGGCCCCGAAGGTGATGAAGAACGTCAAAAAGATGAAGATGGAGGGCTGGGACTGGCTCCAGCAGATCATCGACGGCGCCGCCTCGAAGTCGTCCGACGAAGATGAGGAACCCGGCGTTCACCCGAAGGACAAGTACATCCGCGACCTCATCGGCGGCCGCCCGGTCTTCTCGTACCCGATGCGGCCCGGGGGATTTCGGCTCAGGTACGGCCGGTCCAGAAACACCGGCTTTGCGGCCGCGGGCTTCAACCCGGCGACCCTCCATATCCTCGGCGACTATCTCGCGGTCGGCACCCAGATGAAGACCGAAAGGCCGGGGAAGGCCGCTGGCGTCGTGCCCGTGGACACGATCGAGGGCCCGACTATCCTCCTTGCCTCGGGCGAGGTGAAACGCATCGATGACGCCGTGGAGGCAAAAAAGATCCCCCCTCGCGAGATCACCTGTATCCTGGACATCGGCGAGATCCTGATCAGTTACGGCGAGTTCCTGGAGAACAACCATCCCCTCATCCCCTCTGCCTACTGCGAGGAATGGTGGCGGCTGGAGGGCGGTACGAAGACGCCGGAGAATGAGATGGAGGCGATCGAGATGGCCCTCTCGGGCGTGCCCCTCCACCCGGCGTACACCTGGATCTGGGACGACCTCGACCCTGCGGAAGTCAGGGCCCTCGCGGAGCATGTCTCTGCCGGGGGCAGGATCGCGGACGGCGCCCTCAGGGTGAAGAACGACCCCGTGATCAAGCACTCCCTCGAGATCCTCCTCATCCCCCAGACTGTGGAGGGCGACGAGGTGGTCCTGCCGACCTACCTTGTCCTCCTTGCCTGCCTGGGCCTGGGCCTCGACCTGAAGATGCGCCCGGCATGGGACGACGCCCCCGCGGGCCCGTCCCTCCCCCTCGTCTCCCACCTCTCCGGCTTCACGATCCGGTCGAAGGCCGGGACGCGGATAGGCGGACGGATGGGCAGGCCCGGCAAGTCGAAGCCCAGGGAGATGAAGCCCGCACCCCACGTCCTCTTCCCTGTCGGCGAGAACGGCGGTTCCCGGCGGTCTATCCTGGAGGCCGGGGCGTACAAGGCGCGGAGCAATGCAGACGGCGGCACCATCAGGGCCGAGGTCGGGGAGAGGCGCTGCCCGCAGTGCGGTGCGGTGACCTTCAAGAACAGGTGCGATGCCTGCGGCACCCACACGAACCCTGTCTATCGCTGCCCCCGCTGCAACAGGGAGGTCGCCGGTGCCGTCTGTCCCCAGTGCGGCGGGCCGACGGTCTGCCTCCAGGAACTGGACCTGAAGATCAGGGACGAGTACGCCGCCGCATGCGCCCACCTCCAGATGCGGGAGAACAGCCTCAAACTCGTGAAGGGCGTGAAGGGCATGATCTCCCGCGACCGGACGATCGAGCCCATGGAGAAGGGGCTGATCCGGGCCACCCACGAGCTGTACGTCTTCAAGGACGGGACGGTCAGGTACGATATGATCGACCTGCCGGTGACCCATTTCCGCCCGCGCGAGGTCGGCGCCACGGTCGAAAAGCTGCGGGAGATCGGCTATACTCTTGACTACAATGGCGAGAAACTCGTCTCTCCAGACCAGGTGCTGGAACTGCGCTGCCAGGACATCATGGTTTCGGCCCTCTGCGGCGACTGGCTCCTGAAGGTCTCCCGGTACATGGACGACCTGCTGGAGAAGTTCTACGGCCTGCCGCGTTTTTACAACGCGGAGAAGCCCGCAGACCTCATCGGCCAGATGCTCATCGGGCTTGCCCCCCACACCTCGGCCGGGGTGCTCTGCCGCCTGATCGGGTTCACGAGGGCGAGCGTCGGCTACGGTCACCCCTTTTTCCACGCGGCAAAAAGGCGGAACTGCTTTGCCGGCGACACCCTGATCCGGGTGCTCGCGGACGGGCGGTGGCAGGAGATGCCGGTCCGGCAGTTTGTCCTGGAAAACTTCGACATCTCGCGGCCAGACCTGGACCATGCCGGTACCCACTGGTCGGAACCGAAGCGCCCCTGTGCCGTGCAGGCCGTGGACACGCAGGGCGAGGTCCATCTCCGCCGGGTGACCGCGGTCTCTGTCCACCGGGCACCCGACCACCTGCTCAGGATCGAGACCTCCCGTGGCAGGGCCCTGGAGGTGACGCCCGACCACACGATGCTCGTCTGGGAGACCGACTACCTCAGGAAGATCATGGCGATGGAGGTGCGTGTCGGCGACCGTGTGCCTGTGGCAGAGGGGGGACAGGTGATCGCGGACACGATCTGTGCGGTGACCCATATCAGGTGCCCTGACGAGGCCGTCTACTGCCTCACCGTCGCCGACGACCACACCCTCGCCGCAAACGGGATCTTCTGCGGCCAGTGCGACGGCGACGAGGACTGCGTGATGCTCCTCCTGGACGGGCTCATCAACTTCTCCCGCTCCTTCCTCCCCGAGACCCGCGGCGGCTCGATGGACGCCCCCCTTGTCCTCACCTCCCGCCTCGACCCCAAAGAGGTGGACAAGGAGAGTCACAACGTCGATGTCGTCGACCACTATCCCCTCGAACTCTACGAGGCGGCGCAGCGCTTTGCCCCGCCGAAGGAACTTGAAAAACTGATCGACCACGTGGACCTCCGCCTGGGCAAACCCTCTCAGTACGAGGGTTTCCGCTTCACCCACGACACCGCCGACATCTCCGCGGGGCCCCTGGAGTCAACCTACACCGTCCTCGGCACGATGTTCGACAAGATGGAGGCTGAACTCGAACTCGGCGACAAGATCAGGGCTGTGGACGTTGACGACGTCGCCGAGCGCGTCCTGAACACCCACTTCATCCGCGACTTGATGGGCAACCTCCGGGCCTTCGCCTCCCAGACGGTGCGGTGCACGAAGTGTACCACCAAGTACCGCCGCATGCCCCTCGCGGGCAAGTGCCCGAAGTGCGGGGGCAAGGTGAACCCGACTGTCCACGAGGCCTCGGTGAAGAAGTATCTCGAAATGTCCAGGAGGATGTGCGAGAAGTACGCCATCTCCGAGTACACGAAGCAGCGGGTGGAGGTGCTGGACAAGGCGATCCTCTCGACCTTCGGGGAGGAGAAGGAGAAGCAGCTGGGGCTCGCGGATTTTATGTGAAATTCCGGCAATCCATCAGGGCGACCGGGGGGCACCCTTAAAAATATGGGGTTCTTCGCTGTTTCATGTGGGTAACCTCCCGGCACCGGCATGTCCTCCCCTCACGCTATAGGCCGCGAAGAAACGATTCCTCCCTATCATTCCGATGCCTTCGTGTCTTTGCGTGAGATTCTCCCGGAAAACCCTGCGATCGTCCTGAAACGCTCCCCCCATTTTCACGGCCTGTTGTGTACGATCATCCCCAATGTGCCCTGAGTCATCCAGAGAAGGTAGACGAAGGTGTCCTGGCCACCCACACACAGGAGCGAAGAGCCAAAGATGGGGGCCCTTCAGGAGGATTCTTCGCCGACCGCTGCTTTCTCTCTGGTCGGCATATATTTTAAAAACCGTTTGTGGAAGGGCATGAGTGCGCTGGCAAGAGCGATCGCCCAGACAAACACGGTCATGAGCGGCCAGAATGCGACGGTGGCGATAAGGAAAACTGTACCTATGAGCAGCAACAGTTTCTGATCTTCACTGATCGTCAAAAACCCCGTAGAGATAAAACTGGATTCGGGTAAATATAAATAATGTGCCGGGAGATCAGCCCGCATGGCATCAGAGGACAGTCTCCGTGTCAAGGCCCATAAGACCGTTGACGACGCCAAAGTGGCCGCTCATGAAGTGGTGGACGATGCGAAGGTTGCAGTGAGCAACGCAATCGACGACGTGAAGATCGAAGCCCACAAAACCGGTGCGGACGCGAAGATCAAAGCGCACGAGGCGCAGGCGGAGGCGAAGAAGAAGAAGATCTGAACAGAAAAAAACTTCAGAGCGCCTCATACGCCAGTCGGGGGGTTCTACGGGGCGGCAGGCGAGACCGGGGCGCCGCCTTCCCTGCGCATCCCACCGGGTATTTCCCGCTCGAAGCCCGTCGGGACAATACTATTATCATCCCCGCCCCCTATCTGCCGATCACCGGAGGGATTGAATCATGGCAGACCTGATCGGACTTGCGATCATATTTCTCATCCTGGCGCTGGTCGCCTACGTACTGGGAGCAAAGGGCGTTGCAGGGCTTTCGATGACCATCGCGAAGTGGCTTGTGATCATCTTCATCATACTCGCCATTATAGCGTTCTTCCTGTAGTGGCACCCTCTCTTTTTTGAGCGAAAGGGGGGAAATTACGAGCGAGAGGCGGGGCGCCGCCTCACTCCCTGTACAGAAACGCAAACTCCTTTCCCATCAACCTCTTCTCCACGTAACCGGCCGCGGCCAGCCGCAGCAGGTCGCCCCTCGCCGTCCCGTAGGCCACGCCGAATACCTCCTTCACCTCTTGTTAAATGAACAAAATTGTGGTCTTCTTCGCGGCCCTGGCACTGTGCATCCTGGCAGTGCCGGCGATGGCCTCGGAAGAGGGATCCGGCGATCCGAATGCCTTCGCTTCGCCCGGAGACAACATCCGGATCTCCATCTCGCCGATGGAGGCCCATCCGATGTACATCGACAGGCTAGCACCTGTCATCCCGACGATACCGGGCTACCCGATCCGGGTGGCAGTGTACAGCAATCCGTACAAATACACGACATTCGATGATGACGGCAACGCGATCGTGGTAGAGATCTACGACGAGGAGGCACCGAACTTCACGGTCTCTTCACTGGACGATGTCCCGAAAGAGGACATCACTCTCAGGCTTCCTGACCCTGATGACCCTACATCCCCTGCAGCGGATGGTGCGGTCTATGGCAAGGTGCACACAGAGAGCGACTATAAGTACGAGTATGTCTTCTATGTCAGAGACCTGGCATACCTCGATACAAGCGTCGAACGGTTATTATTCGTTGCTGAAGGCGACGATGGAACGTACCAGGGAAGCAGCCTGATTAAAGTGACTCAGACCCGCGGCGGCGGCGGTCGTCCTGACAACACGGGCGGTGGAGGATCGGGTCACAAGGGATGGAGGGGGAAATAACCCCTCTTTCCAATTCTGCACCGGAAATTGTCATTCTCCCTGATCTGTGCGCCTCCGGTGCCCGAGATTTAGACGCGATAACTGGAGTGGTCGGTGTGTACAGGGGGGTATGCGCCCCCCTCCCCTGCACGCCCGCGCCCATTCCCGGGAGGAGGGTGCGGTGCCTCTCTCCCTGCCCTGAATATCCCCCTGATCCCGGCCAGACCGGCCCCTCACCTCACTCACGAACAGAATCCCTCAAATACTGTGAGCACACACCTATGATGCACTCTTTGAGGTGTACGGATGTGTCCTGCACCGCGGGGAGGATATGGGATCGTAGGGTAGCCTGGTCCATCCTAGGGCGTTCGGGACGCTCTGACCTGAGTTCAAATCTCAGCGATCCCATCCATTCTCATTGATGCCCCCTCTTCTCTGGTGTCCTCTGTCGGTAGCCGTGCCCGGGCCTGCAGTGATCTGTTCTTATATCCTCGTGCCGACGATACGCGGGAGCAGCGGTGCTGCCCTGACCCTTCCCCGGGGTAGACTGCGGCATATGATGACAGACGGCCGCCCACTCTCAGGCGAACACCATGACCATCGACCAGATCTCCATCGGGACATTCTCAAGGATCGTGCACCTCACCCGGAAGGCCCTCCGCCTCTATGACAGGAAGGGCATCCTGGTGCCCGGGGCAAAGGACCCGATCACCGGCTACCGCAACTACACTATCGGCCAACTCGAGGCGGCGGTGCGGATCAGGGCCCTTGCCAGACTTGGCTTCTCTCTTGGAGAGATGCAGGCGGTCCTCGATGGCGACGACGGCGTGGACGTGGTGGAGAGGCGCCTTGCCGCGGTGCGGCAGGAGATGGCGCACCTCAAGAAGATCGAGGAGGTCCTGCGT
>NZ_JAQVNX010000067.1 GCF_028702905.1 Methanofollis sp. | reverse complement strand
CGGAGAACGTCCATATTCTGGCAGATGACAGACCGGAAGTTGTCTTCTTTGAGAAAAATGGGGTAAGAAAGGCGGCCATCGTCGGGATGAGTTATCCCCGCTCATCAGTCTGGGAGAACCTCGCCGCGACGTTCCCGGAGAAAGAGACTGACTGGCCCTTCACCATCGGCCTCCTCCACGGCACGCTCGGCAGCAGCACCGGCGAACACGTCTCCTACGCCCCCTGCTCGGAAGAAGACCTGACCACAAGGGGGTACGACTACTGGGCCCTCGGGCACATCCACATGCCCACGGTTGTCCGCAAGGCCGACCCTGCAATCATCTACCCCGGCATCCCGCAGGGGCGCGACATCGGCGAGTCAGGGCCGCGGGGGTGTTACCATGTGGCGGTCAGACCTGACGGCACCATAGTACCCACCTTTGTGGAGACCGCGGAGATCTGCTGGGAGGACGCCGCACTCTCTATCGACGGCATCGACACCCTCGACGACCTCTACACCGCCATCCTGGAGACTCTCGACGAGATACGGGAGAAGAGGGGCGGCCGTCAGGTCTGCTGTCGCCTCACCCTCACCGGCAGGGGGGAGGTCCACCGCTCTCTCCGGGAGAAGGGGGCGGCCGACGGCCTTGCCGACCATCTCAGGGAGGTCGAGCCAGAGGTATATATCGACCGGATCACCGACCGCACGGCCCTGCCTATCGACCGCGAAACCCTCGCCCGGCGGGAGGACCTCGTCGGCGACATCCTGCGGATCTCTGACGCACTCCAGCAGGACCCACACGCCGCAGAGACCCTCATGCCCCTCTTCCAGGACCTCGCCGATGATAAGAGGGGAAAGAAGTGTGATCCCCTCAGCCCCAAGGAGATCCCCGACCTGATCCGAGAGGCCGAGACCTATCTCCTCGACCTCCTGCAGCCCGAGGAGGAGAGAGTATGAAGATCAAGGAGATCTACATCGACGGCTTCGGCCACTTCCACAACACAAAACTCGATGCACTCTCCCCTCACCTCACCGTCATCACGGGGCCGAACGAGGCGGGAAAGTCGACCCTGCTTGAGTTTATCCGCCGGATGTTCTTCGGATTTAAAAAACCGGGCCCGAACGCCTACCCCGCTCTGAATGGCGGGGATAGGGGAGGGTGGCTGCGACTGACCACGCCCAATGATGGGGCTGTGCTCCTCGAACGCTCAGAAAAGCGGACCGACCCCTTGCTTGTCTCTGCCGACGGAAGCCCTGCCGTCTGTACCCTGCCCGACCTCATCGGCACGGCCGACCGGCAGTTCTTCGAGAATGTCTATGCCTTCGGCATCGGCGAACTGAGCGACTTCAAGAGTCTCTCTGCCGGATCGATCCAGAACAGGGTGATGAGTGCCGGCATCGGGATCACCAGAGGCTCGATCGCCGACGTCCAGGCAGAGATCCGGAAGGACCAGGACGCACTCTTCAAACCCGGGAGGGCCTGGAAAGATATCAGGATCAAGGAGATCTTCTCAGAGATCACCGACCTGGAGAAGGACCTGCGCCACTGCACCGGGACGCAGGAGGAGTACGACAGTCTCCAGTTCGAGTTGAAAGAATTAGAGAGCACTCTTGCAGACCTGAAAGACGAGGAGAAGACGATCAGGAAGAAGATGCAGGACGCCTCAAACCTGCTCTCCGTCCGGGACGACTGGGTCGCCTATACCGAGACGAAGAGACATCTGTCCGATCTCCCTGAGGTCGCCCCTATCCCTGAGGACGGCGTTCAGATCCTCAGGGGTCTCGTCGAGAAGGCCGGGGAACTGGAGGAGGAACTGAAGGCGTGCCGCCGCGATCTCCGGCAGGCCGCCCAGGACCTCGCCGGGTGCACTGTCGACGAGGTGGTCTGTACCCACGCCGACAGGATCCATGACCTGGAGAACGGCCTGAAAAAGTATCTCGCCGATCTGGACTCGTACGACGAGGCCGTCAAGGAGAGGGAGAAACTCGTTGAGGAGGTCGCCACCCTCTCCGGGCAGGTCGGCCTGCAGGGTGAGGCCCTCGCCACCTTCGACGTCTCGGCCCGGACCCGCCAGAAGGTCGAAGATTTCCGGGTCCGTTTTTCCGGTCTCGACGAGGAGGGCAGGACCCGGACACCTGAGGCCGGTCGCCTTGAGGGAAATAAAAGGGAGGTGCAGGCAGGGATACAGAGAGACGAGGCGACTCTCTCCGCCTTCCCCGTCACCGGATCACTCGCAGAGGTGCAGAAGAAAAGAGCGGCCCTCGACGACCTGAGCGTCGAGGTCCCGGCCTGGTCGAAGGCGAAGGACGAACTCGACCGTCTCATCGAGACGGAGGCCGAGATCGGGACACAGCTGAAACAGGACGCGGCAGTCCGCGGGGTTTCTCTCCCCCGCTGGCCGGCCCTGGTGATCGTGGCGGCAGGTGTGGTCGCTCTTGCCGGCGGAGCGGTAATGGACTCCCTCATCGTCGGCGGCGGTATCTTCCTCCTGATGCTGGTGCTTGCAGGGATCTACCTCCGAGGTATCGGGAGCGCGATGCCTGCCGACATGCCGGCAGGCGACGACGTCCTGGACATGGCCCGGGTGCGGCAGAGAAAGGAGACGGCTCTTGCCGAACAGGAGGCGGCGCTCAGGAAAAAGGCAGAAATGTGCGGTTTCTCAACTATCCCGGATCTCTCCGCGATCAATGCCCGACGGTCTGCACTGGACAGGGAGGTGCACACCATCCAGGAGAGGGAGAGGCTGGAGAAAGCCCTGCAGGTTTCCCGCACGACGTACGCCGGTCTTGCTGCAGACCTCGAACGCGTACAGGCGGCCCTTGCCGCGAATGCACAGGAGAAAAAGGAGACTGGCAAGGAGTGGCAGGCATGGCTGCATGCCGTCTCCCTCGACGCCTCTTTCACGCCGGAAGTCGTCCTTGGGATCATCCCCAAAATCGAGACGGCACAGGACAGGATCAGGGCGCTGGACGCGGCCGGGATCCGGTGTGCGGGACTGAAGGAGACGATCGCAACGTATGAGAAGGCGACAGGGGAGGTCGCTGCCGCCATCGGGGCCGGCCCTGCCCCTTCGGTCGAGGTGCAGGTGCAGAACGCGGTGGCGTCCCTTGATGAGCAGAGTGAGTGCAAGAGGCGGCATGAGGACCTGGTGCGGGAGTACGCCCGGATCCAGAAGGAAGAGAAATCGATCGTTGAAAGACAGGAAGATGTGGCCAGGAAAAGGGCCGACCTCTTTTTGCAGGCATCGGTGACGGACGAGGAGATGTTCCGGGAGCATGCCCATATCCTGGATGAGAGGAGCAGACTTGTGAAAGAGGAGGCAGGGGCCGAACTCCGCCTGAAGAAGGCGGCGGGTGGAGACCGGGCCTTCCCGGCCTTTGTCACGCGTCTGGAGAGCACCGAACGCGTCGATCTTGGAGAGACGGTCGAAGAGTGCAGGGGGCGCCTGGAGGAGATCGCATCTGAAGGGGATGAGAAGAGGGAAAGGCGCGGCCGTCTCCTGAAAGAGATCGAAGAACTCGAAGGGGACAACCCCGCGGCCGCCGACGAAGCGAGACTGCGGTGTCTCCACGACGACCTCACCGAGGCCTCCCGTGCCTGGGCGGTCAGGGTGATCGCAGGCCACCTCCTCCACCAGGCTATCGAGAAGTACGAGAAGGAACGCCAGCCCGCGGTCATTCAGGAGGCGACCCGGTATTTCAGCGGGATCACAGGCGGGCGCTACCAGAAGATCTACCGCCCGATCGATGCCGAGGCCGTCGTCGTCGAAGAGGGGAGCGGGAACAGGAAGGAGATCACCGACCTGAGTCTCGGGACGGCGCAGCAACTTTACCTTGCGCTGCGGTTCGGCTATATCACCGAGTTCGGCAAGCACGACGCCGCCCTCCCGGTCGTCTTCGACGACGTCCTGGTGAACTTCGACCCGGACAGAAAGGAGAGGGGGTGCCGGGCGATCGCCGACCTGGCCGGGAAGATGCAGGTCCTCTACTTCACCTGTCACCCGGAGACGGTCGAGCTCCTCACCGAGGCGCGGCCTGATGCACGGGTTATTGACCTCAGCAAGGTCGGCGGGAACTGATCGGCCATCTTCTTTTTTTGCACCGCTCTCCCCGACCTCACGGATCCAAACTCCGACGAGAGATCCAGACATCCAGTCAAGCAGAGATGTACAAAGGGCAGCAATTCCATAAATGTGGCACCATAAAAGGGATGAAAATGATAAGGCATCTATACGATGAGTAATATTATGTATCGTGTTGACGTATGTCAGGCATATTTGGTGTTCTATTAATTCTCCTTTTTATATTCGGGTTGTTCATTCTCCTTGTTCTCCGTGCTTCACAAACAAAAACCGAAAACGTACCTCATCCCCCGGACAATACGAAAAAATCTGAAAAAAGCCCGGATCAGGAGACGCGAAACCTCAAGGCGGCTACGAACAACACTGTACCTCATCCCCCTTCATCCACGCAGGGCACGACGCCTGCTGCCGTTCGGAATGCAAGGAAAGCAGGTACACAGACCTCACAGAAAAATGTCCTTCTCTGGGCCGGGATGCGCACACCCATCACGCTCCATGGATACACCATCAACGATCCTCTCACCTACTGGTCACACGGCAGTGTCTCTCCCGACGAAGCCTCCTGCCTGGACACAACGCTGCCATCAGGTCGACCATATAATTCCGACACTCCGTCTCTCCCCTACTGGCCGCGTTATTCCCAGATCACTCCCGACCAGAGGGCGAGGTACCTCTCATGGCTCTCGACCGGGAAGACCAGAGATCTCGACGAGATCGGGTATGCCTTCCTGTACTTCTACGGACTTGAAAGACGGGCACTCATCGACGGAAAAGACCATGATCTGATCGTACCCGAAGTTCGGCGTCTTCTGGACAGATATCGTACATCACATTCATTCAATACATATCTCGGTAGTTTTCTCGCATATGTGGCAGCACTACGACTGGAAACCCTGACCGAGGGAGATCTCAACGAGTACTTCCCGGACATGACCGAACTCACCGAAGCCGGGACGCGGGTCGCACTTGCCTGGTATGCTCAAAAAGAGAAACCAATCCCCTGGCAACTGGCCTACAGCGTCGCACGCCACTTCTCCGGGACTCCCATCCCATCTGTGGTTAAGAAAGAGACCTCCTATCTGGAAAGAGTATTCCAGACACGATATCTTTCCCACTTCGATGGCGGCCTTTGCGTTGGTCCTGCAAAATCTCTCAATAAACTGGAGTATAAACCAGCCAGCCCAAGTATTCTCACATATCTCCCCGATACACGAGGGATGACTCATGTATCCTGTCTTATTCCCCATCCCCTCGGGCGCAAAAAGCAGTTCAACCCTCTGTTTACCCTATGGGAGAGTTGTGTACAGGAGATCAGACCATTTTTAACCCAGATCTCAAAAAGCGGTGGGGCAATGACAAGGCAGGCATATGCCTGCCTGCCAGAAGAACTGAGATTGACGATTCCCCACCCGGATCAGGATGCCTGGGACCGCCTCTTTACGGATCACAGAGAGGAAAATCCATGGGCACGTGTCCCTGTCTCCGCCCTTGCCAGCGTCGTCGAGATCGAAAAGCGCGACCGACTCACCTCCACACAGAGCCGGGACCTCTCCCAGACCGTGCACGACGGCGGGTATGTGCTCCTTCCCGACCCCCGCCATGCAGGGAGCGGGTATCAGTGGGAGGAAAAACTCGTGCTCCTCCCCCTCCCTGCCGACGACACAGGGACTTTGAGCCCATCATTCCCTTCATATGCCCTGATGCTTGAACTCGGGATTGGGATCGCCGCCTCAGACGGCCGTGTCGACCCCGAAGAACGTGCACACCTCCGCGCATATTTTGGCGAGACGCTCACACTCACACCCTTCGAGCACCAGTGCCTTGAGGCACTGGAAGATCTCTATCTCCAGAATCCCCCCTCACTGACGCGGCTTGGCAAGAGACTGAAAGAAGGACTTGAACCGGAGACGCGTCTCTCGGTCGCTCAGTACCTCGTCGAGATGGCCAGGGCCGATGGAGATGTTGATCCCAGAGAAAAAAAGAGCCTCGACCGGATCTTCAAGGCGATGGAGATCGAAGAAGGATATTTACAGTGGCTCCTAGCTCGTACCGGAAGCATTGATCCTGCAGATGCTCCTGTTGTCGTTCGCAGCGGGACGGAAACTACGGGCGGGGAACTCATCCCCACGCCTGCCGCAGAGGCCACCCCTTCCTTCGCCATCGACAAGGGGGCCGTTGCCCGGATCCTGGATGAGACCAGAGAAGTCTCAGAGATCCTCGGTGAGGTCTTTGCAAAGGAGGAAACAGAGTGCGGAGACTTTGTCTTCGACAGAGAGAAGACACAGGGGGATATCAGCGTACAGGTGACGTCCTCCTCAGGTCATGGCATGGAGGGGCTTCAGCCCCGCTATGTGCCGGTCCTAGAAGAACTTCTCACCGCAGAGGTCTGGACAAAAGATGAGTTTGTTCATCTTGTCCAGTGTCACCACTGCATGCCTCAGGCGACGCTTGAAGCGATCAATGTCTGGGCTGAAACAGAACTGGGAGATTTTCTTCTTGAAGATGAGGATGAATCAATACGGGTCTACCGGGACCTGATCTCTTCATGAAGGGGTGAATGAAATTATGGTTCAGATAAAATCACGTGAACGGAACGCAATTATCCAGTCTTTGCAGGCAGGCGTCGTCCCCCGGATCGGCCTCCAGCACATTCAGGTCGGGAGAAAAGATGAGATCAACGCGATCATAACGGATCTTGACCGGATTACCGATGAAGGGGCCACAATCCGTTTTGTTATTGGCCGTTACGGTTCTGGAAAGAGTTTTTTCCTGAATCTTTCCCGCCTCGTCGCACTGGAAAAACAGTTTGTGGTCGTCCAGGCAGATATCACGCCCGACCGCCGCCTCCATGCCACAGGAGGGCAGGCCAGGGCATTGTATACCGAACTGATACACTCCATGGCCACCCGCGCAAAGCCTGAAGGCAGTGCTCTTGCAAGTGTGATCGAGCGCTGGGTCTCAGACCTCGACTACCGTCTCAAGCAGGAAGGAAAAGGGGACGCAGAGGTCGTCCACGCAATCCATCAGGAACTGCTGCCTCTCCAGGACCTTGTCAGCGGCTACGACTTTGCCAGTGTTATCGGGCGGTATTATGAGGGTTTCCAGCGGGGCGACGAGATTCTCATGTCCTCCGCTCTCAGATGGTTGTCCGGGGAGTATGAAACAAAGACAGAGGCACGCAACGACCTTGGCGTCAGGACAGTCGTCCGGGACCAGAACATCTACGACTACCTCAAACTCTGGGCGGCTTTTGTCAGGATGGCAGGATACGCAGGGCTCATTGTCAATCTCGACGAGATGGGAGTGCTCTCCCATCGTCTTAACAGCACACAGGCACGGAACGCAAATTATGAGATGATCCTGCGTATCGTGAACGACTGTCTGCAGGGAAGTGTCTCGGGTATCGGGTTTATCTTCGCAGGGACAGACGAATTTTTTGCCGATCCACGCCGGGGGATCGCAAGTTACGAGGCTCTCGCCTCCCGACTCAATGAAAACGAATTTGCAGTCAATGGTTTGAAAGATAACTCCGGCCCGGTGATCAGGCTGGACAACCTCACCCCCGAGGACCTCTTTGTCCTATTCCACAATATCAGGAATGTATTCGCCAGAGGGGACCCCTCTGTGTATCTGATCCCTGATGAGGGCATCACACAATTCATGGGTCACTGTTCAGGGGTACTGGGAGCGGAGTTCTACCAGACCCCCCGAGAAGCCGTGAAAAAATTTGTCGGGTTGCTCTCTGTGCTTGAGCAGAACCCCGGAACACGCTGGGAAGACCTCCTTTCCGGACCGTCGACGATGCCATCTGGAGATACACCAGAGAGTGAGAGGGTTCTTGGGGACGACGACGACCTCGTGACCTTCAGGTTGTAAGTGAGCAGGAGGAGAGATATCTGGTACGAGACGCCTTTTCCCTGCTCCATCCGGCAATACAGAGGGAACTGTACAGGATGCGCTGGAGCGAACTGCGCCAGATCCAGGTCGAGACCATCTTTGCAGTCAAAGATGGCACAGAGCACCTGATCATCTCTGCAGCGACGGCATCGGGCAAGACCGAGGCGGCCTTCCTCCCGATACTCTCTGATATTATTGGGCGGCGAGAGGGAGGGATCAGCGCACTCTATGTCGGTCCGCTGAAGGCCCTCATCAATGATCAGTTCAGGCGTCTTGAGGATCTCTGCGAGGCGGCAGAGATCCCGGTCTTCAAGTGGCACGGGGATGTCGGGAGTGCACAGAAAAAACGGTTTCTCTCAGAACCGTCAGGGGTGCTCCTGATCACGCCCGAGTCGATCGAGTCCCTCTTCATCAACCACTCCTCAGAGGTACACCTCCTCTTTCGATCCCTGCCATTCATTGTCATCGACGAGATCCATGCCTTCATCGGAACTGAGCGGGGCATGCACCTGAAGAGTCTCATCACAAGGATCGCTCAGATCAGTGCGTTAAGACCCCGCATCATTGGTCTTTCCGCGACACTGGGCGATCTTCCTGCAACACAGAGGTGGTTGTCGCCCGGAGATCCGGAGAGCGTCCGGATAATCGCCGGCCATGGAGGAGAGAAGGAGATCTCCTTCCTGATCAAGGGGTATCTCTTTGATACAGTTTCAGAAGATGACGGAGACGAGGATCCGGCCCTCATAAAACTCTCTGAAGATGTCATCAAGCATTTCTACGGAAAAAACAGCCTGATCTTCATTAACAGCCGGTCGAAGTTGGAACTCTATACAGATCAAGTGAAAAGGTCCCTCGAAGAGGAACAGTTGCCCAATCTCTTCAGGATCCACCATGGGTCTCTCTCCAGAGTCGAGCGGGAGGAGACAGAGACGGCCCTGAAGTCCGGGCGCCCGACTGCGACATTCTGTTCGAGCACTCTTGAACTCGGCATCGATGTTGGAGATGTATCCCGGATCGGACAGATCGGGGTTCCGTGGTCGGTGCACTCTCTCTGCCAGCGCCTTGGAAGAAGCGGGCGGCGGGAGGGAGCACCGGCGGTCATGATCATGTTCGTGCCGGAGTCGCAGAAGGCTGAGATGGATCTTGTCGATCGCCTTCATCCCTCTCTTCTCCGTGCACTTGCCCTCTCCAATCTCATGCTCCGTGGGTGGTGCGAACCTCCCGAGATAGACCTGCCACATTACTCAACCCTTATCCAGCAGATCCTGAGTGTGATCACCGAACGAGGCGGGGCCGGGGCGGCCACCCTCTATAATGTACTCGTGGAGAGAGGGGCTTTTTCCTGGGTGACACCGTCCGAGTTCACCGGCATCCTGCGGAGCATGGCCGAGTCCGATCTGATCGAGCAGGATCCCGAGGGGCTGTTGATTTTAGGATTACGGGGAGAGAGGATCGTCCACCGTATGGACTTCTATGCCTGTTTCCCGACGGAGCCGGAGATGAAGGTGCTCTGGAAGAGCAAACAGATCGGGAGCATCGCACCGACCTATGGTATAGAGGCGCTGGAATATCTGATCCTTGCAGGGCGGCGCTGGGAGGTCCTCAATGTCGACCTTGAGAGGAAAGAGATTCTTGTTCAGCCGTCGCACGGCGGCAAGGTGCCATATTTCTCGGGGGGAGGAACAGTTGATATTCACCCGGTCGTTCACCGGACAATGCGGGATCTGCTTCTCTCAGACACTGTCCCCGCATATCTCGATACACCGGGAAAAGCGCTCCTTACCTCGGCCCGATCTGTCGCCCGGTCCGTCGGCGTTGCCGGGTTCGATCTGGTGCCGGTCTTGAATGGCACATACTGGTTTCCCTGGGCAGGATCGGCCGCCCTGCGTACCCTCATGATCCTCGGGTCGTGCTGGGGAGGTTTCGATGTCCTGGAGAGAGGAATTGCTCTATTCTATCAGAGAGCATCGCCCGACAGGGTCATGAATTTTTACACAGATATTCTCTCGACGTGTCCATCAAAAAACGAGATCGCACAGAAGTACGGTGATCTGGTCCGGGAAAAATATGATTCCTATGTGCCGGAGACGCTCCTTGTGAAAGGGTTTGCAGAGAGATATATCGAAACGCAGGTTGTCCCTCCACGGACGGTTGCTCCTTTTGAACAGGAGGAAAAACACTGTTAAGTGATCGAGGCGATAGCTCTTCACAAACAACAACCTTCATCCTCCCTCCTCCCCCATCCTCTCCCGAAAAGACCATGCCCGTCACCCTCTACCCCATCCTCCCCGGCGACCGCCTGGACGAGTTCATCGCCGCCTTCCGTGCCGCCGCAGCCGCCGACCCCTTCGGCAGCTGGCTCGTCCTCCCTACCGGCAGTCTCGTGCGGGAGGCCCTCCACCGCCTCGACGAAGAGGACGCCGCCGTCATCACAAGCAGGGTGACCACCCTCGCCGGGTATGCCCGCACCCTCTTCGAGGACCACGCCTCAGGCGAGCGCCTCATCGACGAGACCGAGGCGACCCTCATCCTCACCCACCTCCTCGCCAGGCATGCCGACCGCCTCCCCCTCCTGACGCACGCAGGGCGGGGCAGCCCGGGGACAGTGCAGGAACTCAGGAGCCTGATCACCCAGATCGCCTACAGGCAGGTGGCCTACCCCGAGGCCCTCGGCGACCTGCAGGGGGAGAAGAGTGCGGAGATCGCGTGGGTGCGGGACGCCTACAGGGAGTACCTTCAAGAGCACCGCCTCGTCAGCACCGCCCTGCTCCTCCTCTGGGCAGAGCGCTGGCTTCTCGACCACAGCGAGGCAAGCACCGGCACCGTCTGGGTCTATGGCTCCATCGAACAGCTGCCCCTGGAAAAAGCGCTCGTCTGCGCCATCAGGGACCGGGCGGCGCTGCTCCACTACGCCCTCCCCACCGTCGGCGGCGACGGGGGCGCGTGGCTCGGCGAAGTTGAACGGGTCCCGCCGCCCGCGGAGGCCGACCCCCCGCGCCGCCAGGTCGCCGGCCTCTTCTCAGACACCACGTGGACCGCCGGCGATCAGATCAGGGTCGCACGGTGGAACGACCGGGTCGATGAAGTGCGGGGGATAGCCGGCGAGATCAGGGCACTCCTCGACGCGGGTGCAAGACCCGGGGAGATCACCGTCGCCTTCCCTGACCTCTCCCGCGGGGCGGCACTCGTCGCCGAGGTCTTCCCCGACTTCGGGATCCCCTATGCCCCCTCAAAAGGCCTGCCTCTCACGCGCTCTCCCCTTGTCCAGGCCCTCACGACCGTCCTTGCAACCCCTGCCCGGTCCTACCGGCGCGAGGATGTCGTGGCCCTTCTCACCTCCCCCTATCTTCACCCGGCAGGCCGGACCGACGGAGACACCGTGGACGCCCTGGCACGGGAGGCAAACATCGTCGGCGGGGCCGACGCCTGGGACCCGCGTCTTGCCGCCCTTGCCGAGGGTCAGGACGACAGAAAAGTGACAGAGATCGCCGGGGTCAGGGAGAGACTTGCCGATCTCTTCGCCGACCTGGCCACCCTCGACGGCACCCGCACCATCCCCGAACACCTCGCCGCCTTTCGCTCGCTCCTCGACCGCTGGGGATGCGGCCACCTCCCGGCAGGGGGCGACCCCGTCCTCTGCGCCCAGGAAGGGCGCGACCTCGCCGCCTTCCTCCAGGTCCTCGACTCCCTCGCCGATGCAGCGCCCGGAGTGCCGGCCCGTCCGGTGAACCTTGCCGGGTTTTTTTCCACTCTGAACTTCCTCCTTGCCGGGGCAAGGGCCGCTCCCCCCAAGAACCGCAATGCCGTGCAGGTCGTCGGCATCCGCGAACTCCAGCACCTCTCTGTCCCGTACCTCTTCATCGGCGGCCTCCTCGAAGGCGATATGCCCGACCTCACCACCCGCCTCCCCTTCACCAACGACCAGGAGGCGAGGCGTCTCGGGACCAGGACCGGCGCCGAAGTCCTCAGAGAGGAGCGGGCCTCCTTCGTCGCCGCCCTCCTCGCAGGCCGGCACGT
>NZ_JAQVNX010000066.1 GCF_028702905.1 Methanofollis sp. | reverse complement strand
GCCGGAAAAGGAGAGGGAGAGCCTCGCCAGTCCCTTCTGCCCGATGCAGGGGGAGAGGCGGGGAGTCGGTTCGGCGATGAGGGTGTCGCAGGGCCGCAGCACATCCTTTGCAAGGAGATACTCCATGCCATGACACCCGCCGGTCTCCTCGTCGCAGACAAAGACCACCTGACAGGAGGGTGCGTCTCCTTCGCCGGCGACACGCCTGAGGGCGGTGAGGAGGGCCGCGCACCCCCCTTTCATGTCGCTCGATCCCCTCCCCCAGATGTACCCCTCCTCCTCGACACCCTCGAAGGGGGGGTGGCGCCACCCTGCCGGGATGGCCGGGACAACGTCGAGGTGGCCGACAAGGAGAAGGCTCGGGTTCCGGCCGGGTGCGATCAGGTTGCAGCGCCGTCCGTCCCTGGAAACGACGACACTCTCGATCCCGCTCTCCAGCAGAAAGGTATGGATGTAGTCGGCGACGTCGCGGGTATCGCCGGGAGGGTTCTCGCTCCTGATCCTGACAAGGTCCCTGCAGAGAGCGGAAACGTCCATGGTCTCAGGCGCTCACGCTTTTTTTGTACTCCTCAAAGAGGGTCGCCAGTGAACCGCCGTTGTAGATGCTGTTGAAGAACGGTCTGGAGAAGAACTCATCGATGGCGTCGGAGAAGAACGCCGCGGGCACCGGCTTTTTGCTCTCCGGGTCAAGGACGATCCTGAAACTCTGGTAGGCGGCCGGGTTTCCCCTGTCGTACACGCCCTTCCAGACCATCGGGAGCTTTGCGAACTTTTCAGGCTGGTTTTCCTTCAGCCACATGATGAATCCAGGGAAGATGGCGCGCTCGTCCTTCTTCTCCTCGTCGAGCCGCCAGCGGAGGTACTCGCGGTGCATCATGTTCTTCGGCGACTGGGTGTTGAAGACGTAGGTGCTCAGGGTGTACTCGATGTGCGCCAGGGCGTCCATGAAGTAGAAGGACAGGGTCGGGTGGAAGTCGCTCGGTTCCTCAAGGATGAGGGACTTCTCATAATACTTTAGCAGGACCCTGAAGTGCTCGTCTTCCAGAAGTTCGTTCATCATACAGAGCAGTTTGCCCGTCCACACTAAAAACCATTGTATCCTGGCATCCGTCCGTCTGTGCCCCTGTTTTTCTGGCACTCCCGAAAAAATGGTCGTGGGCTCTGGAGAAACCCTCACGTGAGAATTCTTCCTGAAGTGATAACTGGAGAAATTCTGATCTTGCGTGCTGGTTCCGGGGGGCTGCCGCTTGAAAACCTTCGGTTTTCTCAACTCCCTACGGTCGTCCCCCCAGACCCCCTGCCATTAGGATAAGGACGGGGATGGCAATCCCTCTCAATATTCCTGCTCTGTCTTCTCGGGACCAACCCTGAGCGGTGGTCCGGGGGCTGCGACCGAAGGGAGCATGAGAAGACCATCCGGTCTCCGATGTAGTCCCCCGGCGAACCATTGGGGGAAGACAGTGGATCCCGCGCTCACCCCCTAAGATCAAAGAGGAAAGATCAGCCAAAGTATGAGGATTTATACAAAGCCCAAAACCGATTTTTGTGCACGGGAGATCAAATTCTTTCCGGGTCTATGATCTGCCATGGGCTGGAGTTCTTTGGGCGCGGGCGGCGGTCCCCCCACCGGCCCCATAGAACAGGAATTATTTAAAGAAAGGTTCCCTGTTCTGGACGGCCTTCTCGAAGAGCGCTTCCAGTTCCTCTCCCTTCTTTCCCCTGATATCGACGTGGTTGTCGGTCCGCAGGAGGCATGGCTTGAGGTAGCCGTCGGACGTTACGCGCAGGCGGTTGCAGAAGGCGCAGAACTCGGTGTTGTGGAGAGGCCGCACCACCTCGACCTCGGCGCCGTCCACGCAGTACTTCTTCCGGTGGTGCATGCGCCGGGTGAGGACCTCGGTCGAGTTCAGGGCGATCTCTTTTTCCAGGCGGTCCACGTCGCCGTGCATCGTGCAGTTCTTGAACTCCATCAACTCGATGATCTGGAGGATAAGTGCGTCGCTGTCCCTGACGAAGGCGAGGAAGTCCGGGATCTCGTCCTCGTTCAACCCCTTCAGGACAACAGTGTTCAGCTTCACCGGCGTCAGGCCGGCGTCGACGGCCTCGCGGATCCCGTCGAGCACATGGTCAAGGAGGTCTTTTTTCGTGATCTGGAGGTACCTGTCGTGCCTGAGGGTGTCGAGACTCACGTTCACCCGTGCGAGCCCCGCCTCCTTCAGGTCATGGGCAAGGCCAGGGAGGAGAGTGCCGTTCGTGGTCATCGACGACTCGATCCCGCGCGGCACGGCCCTGACGATATCGAGGATATCCTTCCTGAGGAGGGGCTCGCCCCCCGTGAACTTCACGCTTTTGATCCCGATCTTTGCGCCGACACGGAGGATCTCCCTGATCTCCTCAAGGCTGAGCTCTTCGCGCGGCTTTACCTCCCCCTCTGCATGGCAGTAAATGCAGTCGAGGTTGCAGCGCGGCGTGAGGCTGATCCGCAGGTTTGTTACCGGGCGGCCGAAGCTATCCTTCAGCACCATCCTTCTGCCTCCGGAAGTTCTTGGCGACGATGTAGATCTCCTTGCTCCCGCGCCTGGATGCCAGCGGCCTGAAAGTGCGTACAGACAGGAAGTGCTTCTTCACCTCCGCATAGAGTTCGGGGAAGTCCTCTCCCTGGAAGGATTTGCAGACAAAGTTTCCCCCTTCCTTCAGGATCGTGACCGCAAAGGCGAGGGCGTCCTCGCCGAGGGCGATCGCCCGCGCCTGGTCGTAACTCGTCGCCCCGGAGAGCTTCGGAGAGGCATCGCAGGTCACGACCGATACGATTCCGCCGGCGAGTCCGCGCACCTCTTCCTGTACCTCCGGTGTCGTGAAGTCTCCGACAATCGTCTTCACGCCCTCCACCGGGGCGATCGAGTTGAGGTCGACGCCGATGATCGTCCCCCGGGTGAAGGTCTTGAGAACCTGCAGCCAGCTGCCCGGCGCGGCGCCGAGGTCGACGACATTGTCGTCGTCCCTGATCGCCGTGTGCCTCTTCTGTATCTCCAGCAATTTGTAGGCGGCCCGTGCCCGGAAACCCTCCCTCATTGCCCGGGTATAGTATTTGTCCCGTGTCCATTGTGATGTCATGATTTTTTTGCCTCGTCTCCTCAGGCCTCTGTTGGGATACCGGATAGAATAAAAAATATCATGATATAATGTATAATAGAGTCATATAAGGGGTTTGTAATGTTAAAAGCAACGATTGATGCAGATACCTTCCGGGAGTCGATCGACGCCCTGGCCGCGCTGGTGACCGAATGCCGGCTCCACGTTGATGGAACCGGGGTGAGAACCTGCGCCGTCGACACCGCGAATGTCGCCATGGTCTCTCTGGACCTCGGCAAGGACGCCTTCGAGACCTACGAGGCGACTCCCGACGAACTCGGGATCGATATTGCAAAGATGAAAAATATCCTCGGGATGATGGGGAAAGGCGATATTTTATCTCTGAACCTCCCTGAGGGCAGCCGCCGGCTGGAACTTGCATTCGGGAGTTACCAGTATTCTGTCACGCTCCTTGACATCAATACAATCCGGAAAGACCCGAACCCCCCTGCCATCGAACTCCCCGGCAAGGTCGAGCTCACCGGCAGCGCGCTCTCCACTGCGATCAAGGCCGCGGACGTCATTTCAGACAAGATCGCCCTTGGCATCGACCCGAAGGCCGAGATATTTTACATGATGGCTGAAGGCGACACCGACCACATCAAGCTCGAACTCGGGCGCGATCAGCTCATCTCTCTTCAGCCTGCCGAGGCGCGCTCGCTCTTCTCCCTCGACTATCTCAAGGATATGGGCAAGGTCATGGGCCGCTCAGAGAAAGTCAGCGTCGCCCTGGGCATCGACCACCCGGTGAAGGTAGCCTTTGACCTCGCCGGCGGGAAGGGGCATGTCGAGTACCTGCTCGCGCCGCGCATCGAAGCTGACTGAACATGGTTGATGTCCAGGACCTCGCCAGATATCCATTTTTAGAGGAGGCACAGGACTACGTCAGGAACGAGTCCGGCACCCTCGACCTGATCCTCAGGTCTGAACTGGGCAAGGCCCTCCTTGAACACGCCACGCGGCGGGTCGGGGACACGCTTGCCCAGAAGAATCCCGCAGAGTGCGGGGTCTATGGCAGGGACGCGAAGGAGGACATCTTCACCTATGTCCTTGCACGGATGCTCGTCTCCTGCATCAACGACCGGATGCTCATAGAGCGGCTCTCGCAGTTCGAGGCGCGGCGCGCATATTCCTGGTTCGTGCGGGAGGACAGGGAGCGGATGGTCCGCATCGCCGAAAGGGTCGGGATCGACCTTGAGCGGCCCACCCTGCCGGTGGTCGCCTATGTCGGGCTGATCGGCCCGCTCAATGACGAGCGCTGGCGGCTCGTTAACCGACGAGTCGAAAACGGTCATGTCTCTCTCCTGCCCGAGGAGATGCAGGAACTGGTCGAGGAGCGGATCAGGGCGATCATCAGGGAGAGGCTTCCACTCACCGTCCCCGAGGAGGTCTGCAGGATTTTACGGTCCTATACTGATGAAATCGCCGCCGCTCTCCAGCAGCGCGCCCTCGAGGAGTTCGGTGAGGTGGACGAGTCCTCTTTCCCGCCCTGCATTGCGACCCTCATCAAGGCGGTCACCGCCGGGACCAACCTCCCCCATGTCGGCAGGTTCGCCCTCACCGCCTTCCTCCACAACATCGGGCTGTCGACGACACAGATCGTCGCGGTCTTCCAGAGGGCGCCAGACTTCGACCTCTCGATGACGATGTACCAGGTGGAGCACATCTCCGGCCGGGCCGGGACCGAGTACACCGCCCCGTCGTGTGCGACGATGCGGACACACGGCCTCTGCGTTCGCCGCGACGAGGCCTGCGAGAAGGTGAGCCACCCCCTCTCATACTACAAATGGAAAAAAAAGCAGAATCTGTATAAGGTCAGGAAATCTTCTCGTTGATGACATAGCCTGCGCCGCTCATCGTGACGAGGAAGAGCACGAGGGCAACGATATAGGCGAGTCCGATCAGGTTGTTGTTCCCCGGATCGATGCCCTGAAACATTCCTGGCAGGGCGATGAGAAGGACGATGAAGACGAGCAGGCTCGCGGCTCCGGTCAGCACATCCAGTATACGTGCGTCCATAATACTCACCTGTTCTTTCCCTACCTCTATATCTCTTCTTCTCCGCCATCTTTTTCCGGCCAGGGCCCTACCTCTCCGCATGGACAGGGACGAAGCACTGGTCCTCCTCGGGCGGCATGTGGCATCTGACTCGCTTCGCACGCACTGCATCGCCACCGCGACAATCCTCCGCGGCCTTGCCGACGCCTTCGGAGAGGATGCCGACCTCTGGGAGGTGATCGGCATCCTCCACGACATCGACTACGAGGCCTTCGGCGGCGACATGAACAGGCATGGCATCGAGGGTGCTGCCCTCCTCAGGGGCGAGGGCCTCCCTGAAGAGGTATGTCTGGCGGTCGAAAGGCACAATCATCTCCTCTTTGCGCCGTACTCGGAAAGGCTCGACCTATCCCTCCAGGCGGCCGACAGCATCAGCGGTTTTCTCATCGCCTGCGCCCGCGTTAAAGGGGGGGCGATCACCGATGTCACCCCGAAGACCGTGAAGAAGAAACTGAAGGAGAAGGCCTTTGCCGCCGGGTGCGAAAGGGAGAGGATCGCCGCGGTGAACAGTCTCATGGAAGCCGGGGAGTTCTACGAGATCGCCATCGCCTCTCTCGCGGCACGGAAGGACGAACTCGGCCTGCGTTAGGATTATCCCCCCGCGGTGCGAGAGGATCTGCCATGAGTCAGGAAGAACGGGACCCGGTTCTCAGGGCCCTCTCTGCGGCCGTCGACCTGCTGCGCGAGGGGATGGACCCCTGCCTCGTCCCAGAAGTCGGCACGAACATCGCGTATGCCCTGGAGAAGGCGCGCGGGCCAGAGGACGTCGCAGCGGTGCGGGGCCGGATCGTCCGCCTCGGCGAGGCAGTCCAACCTGTCGGGGAGGTCGCCTTCGGTGCAAGTGATCATGTGGCGCGGATCGTTCTGACCGCGATGCGCTATGACTCGAGGGTGCGTGCGGCCGCAAACATCAGGTTTGCCGAACCCATTCTCCACGAACTTGAGGAGATGATGCTCGATATCAGGTACTTCGACCGCGACCAGGAACCGCCCGGCATCAAGACGATGGACTGGGGCGTCGCCTCGTGCTGCAAGACCGGCGTTCCAGATGTAATCTATGACCGCGGCGCCTCAGGCAAGGAACCGATGGTCCGGATCCTCGGCGAGGATCCGGGCGAGGTCGCACATAATATTCTTAAACTGTCAAGACGCATTAAAAATACAAATCTCAGGGATAGGTGCGAATGGGAATAAAGCCGACGTATATTAAGAGCCTTGGTAACGAGATCAGAGCCAAAAACCCCGGTCGCTTTACCAGCGACTTCGCGGAAAACAAGCAGATCGTTGCCGAAGTTTCTATCATCGAATCGAAGCGCGTGCGGAACAGGGTCAGCGGTTACATCACGAGAAAGCAAAATACTAAAAGAGTATCTGCGTAAACATTACCTCATGTTTGAGGGAGTGTTTCCAGCAGTCATTACCCCTTTTAGGCGGGCCCCGGATCAACGCCTTGATCTTGAGGGGCTCCGTTCGAATATTGAGTTTTTGATCGCCCGGGGTGTCCAGGGGATTGTTCCCTGCGGATCGACGGGCGAATCTGCAACACTCACGTTTGAAGAGCACGAGCAGGTGATCGGGGCGACGGTCGATGCGGTGAACGGCCGGGTGCCGGTGCTTGCAGGGACCGGGTCGAACAACACCGCCGAGGCCATCAGGTTTACGAAGGCGGCGCGGGACATCGGTGCCGACGGTGCGCTGGTCATCAGCCCGTACTACAACAAGCCGAACCGTTCCGGTCTTGTGAAACATTTTTCCGCCCTTGCCGAACTCGACATCCCGGTCGTCCTCTATAATGTTCCCGGCAGGACCGGACAGAACATCCTGCCCGATCTCGTCGTCGAACTCGCCGACAACCCGAACATCGTCGGGATCAAGGAGGCGAGCGGGAACCTGGAACAGGTCTCGCGGATCATTGAGGATACGCAGGACCGGGACTTCGAGGTGCTCTCCGGCGACGACGCCCTGACCCTGCCCATCCTCGCCCTCGGCGGAAGCGGTGTGATCTCTGTGGCCGCGAACATCGAACCGGCACTGATGGTCGGGATGTACGAGGCCGTGAAAAAGGGCGACCTGGAAGAAGCGCGGCGTATCCATTACCGCCTGTCCCCTCTTTTCAGGGCGATGTTCATCGATACAAACCCGATCCCGGTGAAAAAGGCCGCTGAACTCCGCGGCATGGCCGCCGGGCCGGTCAGGCTCCCTCTCGACGAACTCGACCCTGCAAAGACAGAAAAACTTGCGGAGGTGCTCGGGCACTATGATTAGAGTTGTCATATCGGGGGCCCTCGGGCGGATGGGTACGATCCTCGGCCGTCTCGTCTCAGAGGCGCCTGACCTCGAACTGGTCGGCGGCATCGACGTCCATGCCGGGACCTTCTATGGTGCGCCTGTTGTCGAAGCGAAAAATATCGACTCTTTCCTGAAGGCGACAAAGCCCGATGTCCTCATCGACTTCACCGTGGCGCACGCGGCTGTTGGGAACATCAAGGCGGCCGCCGCCAACGGCGTTGCGCTCATCGTCGGCACGACCGGTTTCACACCCGAACAGCAGGAGGAGATCAGGGTGGCAGTCGAGGGGCATGTACCCGCGGTGATTTCGAGCAACTTCTCTGTCGGCGTGAATATCTTCTGGCGTCTGATCAGGGAGGCCGCCCGTCTCCTCAACGAAGGATATGATGTCGAGGTGACAGAGGCCCACCACCGCTACAAGAAGGACGCCCCGAGCGGGACCGCGAAGACGATCCTCGGTATCCTCGACGAGGAACTCGGCAGCCGCCCTCACCAGTACGGCCGCGAGGGCATGACCGAACGGAAAGACGAGATCGGCGTCCATGTGATCAGGGGCGGCGACATCGTCGGCGACCATGCGGTCCTCTTTGCCGGGAACTATGAGGTGATCGAACTCTCGCACCGCGCCTACGACCGTGCGGTCTTTGCGAGCGGCGCTGTCCGGGCGGCCTCATGGGTGAAGGGAAAGGCTCCGGGTATCTATTCGATGACAGACGTCCTCGGACTGCCTTGAGAGGGGCGTCATCGAAAGATATTTCTCTATTTTTACAGAATAGTAAAGAGGAGTAATTACCATGGTTGCAGTTGTTGACCCTGATCTCTGCGTTGGTTGTGAGACCTGTGTGGACGAGTGCCCGTCAGAGGCGATCTCGATGGAAGACGGCATCGCCGTCGTGAACAAGGACGCCTGCACCGATTGCGGCACATGTGTTGACGTCTGCCCTGCGGGCGCCATCCACATGGAATAAATATCCCCCATTATTCTCTTTCTCCTTTCTGTTCTGAGATATTTTCTCTGCTCGCCGTATCTTCCGGAGTCTACGTGCATACCTCTTGTGTCTGGAAGTCTTTCTCCCGCTCCTTTATACTCTATTTTTTGCTCTCTACTCTCCTGATACTGAAAATAGAGGCGGCTAGAGGAGGAAAAGGAATCTTTTAATAAACTGTTGCATATAGGTAGAGTTACCTATGATAAATGTTGGAGTTCTCGGTGCTACCGGGGCCGTCGGCCAGAGGTTTGTACAGTTGCTCTCTGATCATCCCTGGTTCAACCTCCAGACCCTGACGGCTTCAGAGCGCAGTGCTGGAAAGCGGTACGGCGACGCGGTCAACTGGCGGCTGGATGTGCCTTTCCCTGATTCGGCTGCCGATGTTATCGTCAGTCCGACCACTGCCGAGGCGGTCCGCGACTGTGATATCGTTTTTTCAGCCCTGCCGGCCGATATCGCGAAGGGTATCGAAGAGGATGTTGCGGCGGCCGGTGTCGGCGTCTGTTCCAACGCCAGTTCGCACCGGATGGATCCTGACGTCCCGCTGGTCATCGCCGAAGTGAACCCCGACCATCTGGGTATGATCGATCTCCAGCACGATCATGGACGGGACGGCTTTATCGTGACCAACCCGAACTGCTCGACGATCATGCTCACCCTCGCCCTCGAACCTCTGCGGCAGTTCAACTTTTCAAAGGTCTTCGTGGCGACGATGCAGGCGATCTCTGGCGCAGGTTTCGAGGGCGTGGCCGGCATGGCGATCTACGATAACGTCATCCCCTATATCAAGGGGGAGGAGGAGAAGATGGCCAGTGAACCGAGGAAGATCATGGGCACCTTCAACGGTTCCGAAGTGGAGCCGGCCACCTTCTCGGTGAGTGCCTGCTGCAACCGTGTGCCTGTCATCGACGGCCACACCCTCTCGGTCTGGGTGGATGTCGACCGTCCGCTTGACGAGGTCAGGAAGGCATACCAGGAATACAGGGCACCGTTCTCCGGTCTCCCGACCCAGCCGGCACGGTCGATCGAGTATCTCGATCAGCCCGACCGCCCGCAGGTGAGACTTGACCGCAACCGCGGCAATGGCATGACTGTTTCGGTGGGAAGGCTCAGGGAAGGCCTCCGTTTTGCTGCTCTGGGCCACAACACCATTCGTGGGGCTGCCGGGGCATCGGTACTAAACGCTGAGTTAATCTATAAGGAGAAGTATCTCTGATAGACCACGAACAGAGGTGGACTATGTTAAAGGACAACACAGTATTCGTCGGAAACAAACCGGTCATGAACTATGTACTTGCAGTTGTGACCCAGTTCAACAATGGCGCGGATGAAGTGGCCATCAAGGCGCGGGGGAAGGCGATCTCCCGGGCTGTCGACACCGCCGAGATAGCGATCAACCGGTTCCTGGAAGGCGTAACCAAAAAGGAGATCCTCACCTCGACAGAGATGATCGATACGGACACGGGCAAGACGAATGTGTCCAGTATCGAGATTATTCTCTCGCAAAATCCAAAATGACGGAAATTATACTCTTTTTTCCCCGACCAGAAAGCATATATGATCTCGTTTCAAGATCCTAAGTATGAAATTCCTGGCGCACGGCCTTGCGATGCTTCTCCTGCTCCTTCTCATCGTCGTGCCTGTTGCGGCGGCGGACGATAGCAGGTACAGCTATCTCACGGTTCAGAGCGTCGAGATCCACCTCGATAACCATGATGCAAAGGTCAATGTCACCTATACCATCGACGACGGCGTCCAGATCCTCGTCCACCTCCTTGGCATGAGTGACCTTCGTGAGAAGGTGCTTGAAGTCGTGAATTTCAAGGGAGCGACCATCGAAGAGATCACGATGGACCATGCCGTCCTGACTATCCCTGGTGTCGGCCTGGACTATGGCCGCGGGACATTCTGGTTCCCCGAGCATGAATTCCCGGTGAAGATCCCCTCCCTGGTCGTTGCGTCGCCCCAGGACCGGCGGGCGTTCCAGAATACGGCGGTGTTCCCCGAGGGCATGGGATATTTCAAGGCCTGAACCCCCGTTGCATTTTTTTAAGATCCCTTTTTTACCCTGCTGATGGAAGCCTCCGGCTTACTCAAACCTGTTGCTTGCCGGCCGAAAGTGATCGATACCGTGCAGGCGGGTGGTCTGGCCGACAACCCTGACCTCCACGACCGGATCGTCATTGCGATAAAACCTCGACTGCGTGGCTTCCGGGGACTGGCTGCTGGTCGCGGCGCTCTCCCAGCACCGCGGCACCGCCTGCTCCGTATCGATCCGCATCTCCACCCTTACCTGCCGTCCGGGCGAATACTACGATATCGTGGTGAGGTGTGAGTAACAGGACGCCGCAGATGTGCTCCCGCAGACTGGAGATGGTGTTCAGGCTGGAGTCGGAGAGTCCGGGCACCTGCCGCTGGGCCGTCTCTTGCAACGAGGACGACGGCGAGGCTGCGGAGACCTGGAGTCTCGTCATCCGCTAACCGGCCAGAACCAATCTTCATGGAATCAGGGGATAATCGATCTGAGGATAAAAGATTCTGCAGTGATAGGAAAAATGAATACGGGGCGATTACCTCAGGGCGTAATCGCAGTATTCTCTCCTTTTTTCTCGATCCAGCGGTTGACGAGCGACTGGATGTAGACGCCGACAAAGGCGAGGAACAGCCCCCCGACCATGGAATACATCGCGACATTGAGCCCGTTGAACTCGGGGTACGGGAATTTTTCAATGTGCGAGAGAGAGAGCATGTAGATGCTCGTGCCGTACACGATGATGCCGATGGCGCTGATGAAAAAGGGGAGGACGATCACCCTGCCAAGGTCTTCGATCTCATTCATGTAGACGTCGATGATCCGGCCGACCGAGGCGATGATCCCTGCCGCCGTGAACCACCCGATTGCGCCGTAGAAGAAGGTCAGCAGGTAGAGCAGTATCCCTTCCTGGGTGTAATAGACAAGCAGACTGTACAGTCCGATGATCACCCCGACGATGAAAAAGAGGATCGCCGTGATATAGGAGACGAAGGTGATCCTGCCCCGTCTCAGTGCGACCTGCAGGGAATTGACCGAGTAACTGAAGAACTCGTCGAAACCGAGTCCTTTGAGGAGGAGATAAATGCCGAGTGCGCCCACGACGACGATCGTCGCCCCCTCAGGGTAGCCGATGAGGTAGGCGGTGGCGTAGATGAGCATTGCAAGGCCGAGAGGGATCAGGACCATCCGCGAGATCTTCGGGTCGTCGAGGAGTTTTTTGATGATATAGTAGGTCCCTTCGAGGTTCGGCATCTGAGTGACGATCACCCTCCTGATGCTTGTCACGGAGAGCCTGGACTGGACGATCGGGAGGATATATTCGTCTTCTGCCCCATCAGAGATGAGGACACAGGCATCTGCATCGGTCCGGGCGATCACGGTGTCGAGATCTGCGCCGATCTTCCGGTCCCCTTCGAGCATATGCATATGGTTGCCGGTGAGGATCGCAACTTCGACCTCTTCGCCCCGCTCTTTCAGTTCGTCATAGGTTTTTACCGCCTGAAAGATGGCGTTGACGTCTGAATCTTCGGGGTCGGCGAGTGCAAGTGCGCTGGCCGCGTTCAGGCACGCCTCCCGTCCGACTACCGGACTTGCGAGACCTGCCTTGTACCCGAGGTCGTCGTCCCGGTCG
>NZ_JAQVNX010000065.1 GCF_028702905.1 Methanofollis sp. | reverse complement strand
TATACCATTGTCAAGGGCGTTCACCGCCTCCGTGGTGGTGAGGGAGCCGAGGTCGATCAGGTTCCCCGTTGCGTCCCTGATCTGGTACGGCTTTCCCTCCTCTGGGGCCGGGCAGACGTTGAAGACACCATCCATCATCGGGTGCTGGACGATGACCCAGACCTCCCCGGAGAGGGCGGCGGTATGCCCGGCGCCCAGCACATACGCGTAGGTGCCGTCGTCCCGGACCGGCACAGACACACCCGGGATCCGGCAGCCGTCCCCGAGGATCCAGACGCAGACGCTCTCCGGTCTACCCGCTGCCGTGCCGGAGACCGTGAGGGCCTCGCCGGTCAGGAGAAATGTGCGATTGAAGGAAGAGGAGACATAGGGCTGTTGGAAGGTCAGGGTCGTCGTGGCATTTCTCACCCCTTCGAGGTGGTTGCGGTCCACATAGCACCCGCCGAGGTCGCGGTCCGTGGCTGCGGCATAGATTGTGTAGGTGCCCGCGGGAAGAGTGCCCCGCAGGGCGGCGGTGTCCCATCTGTACTCCCAGGTGCCGTCGGCCGCCGCCTCGCGGACGACATAGTTCCCGGATGGTGCGGCGGCGCTGACATTGTCGAGCGCTACACCGTCGCCAAGGCTTCCGCCGGCAAGGAAAAGATAGACCCTGTCATTTCCGGTGTTGATGCCGGAGAGGAACACCTCCTCACCCAGGAAGAAGGTGCCCGTCCCCTCCGCCCCGACCGTGATCCCGTCCTCGTCGACCATGAAAGAGGTCTCGGCATGAATGTCGTCCGATCCGGACCCGTCGATGGCGGACAGGAGGGAAGCGACAGCCTCAGAGGGCAAAAGCGTACCGAGGTCGATCAGGTTCCCCGTTGCGTCCCTGATCTGGTACGGCTTCCCCTCACCGGGTGCGGGACACACATTGAAAAGGCGATCATACATCGGGTGCTGGATGACGACGAAGTACTGCCCGTCCATGAGCCCCACGGTTTCGGCGCCGTCCAGGACATACTCGAAGGAGCCATCGTCGCCGACGGGCGTGACAACGCCAAGGACAGGGTTTTCCGGGCCGAGGATCCAGATCGCAACTTTATCGGGGTCGCCCTCTGCGTAACCGGTCACCCGGAGATCGTCGCCGCCGGCGATCTCGGAAGTGATGGGGTCGAGGACGAGCACAGGTTCCTTCAGGACGGTCGAAAACGTGCTGTACCTGACGCCGGAAAGGTGGGATTTGTCGACATTGAATCCCGAATCGTCCGTGCTGGCGCTGGCCGCATAGACTGTATAGGTCGTATGAAAGCCGGGGTCAGGGGGGGTGGCGGCCAGAGCGGCGGTGTCCCATCTGTACTCCCAGGTGTCGTCATACTTGACATCGCACTCGACATACTGGCCGTTTGCAGCGTAGGCAGAGATGTTGTCAAGCTTGACACCATTCTGGTCGCCGAGGTTCAGGCCGGTGACAAAGAGATAGGTCGTGTCGCTGGCGGTGTTGGTGCCCGATATCCTGACCTCTTCTCCGAGGTAGTAGACGCCTGCACCCTCGGCGGTGATGGTGACCTCGCCTTCCTCGACGCTCACCGCCACCTCGGCGGAGCGGGAGGGATCGGCCGGGTCCGCGGCGACGATGGTGAATGTCCGTGCATCGGTGGTGCCGTTGGTGCAGATCTCGACCGTGCGGATGCCGCTTCTGTTGGTCGTCACGATCGCCCCTGTGCTGGCCACATCTGCAAATCCGTCGCCGGCGATATTTTTGATCTCATTCTGGGCCTCCGGCGTCGTGTTCACGGACGGTTGACCCACCTTGATGAAGGGGTACCGGTCGGCAGGGACACCCGCGTCCCTGAGATACAGGTAATAGTCAGCCCCCGGATTTCCGGTGATCGTCACGGCGAACGCGTGTCTCTTGCCGACACTCGCCTTGTTGGATGTCAGGGCGAGAGTCGGACTGTCGATCGGGTCGGCAGCGACGGTTGCGAGAGTGTCCGTCCCCTCAATCTCCATGACAGAGATGCGACACCCCGAGAGGGTGCCGTTGGCAAAGAGTGCAAAGTAAGTGCCATATGTGCCCCCGAGGTCGACTGCCGTAAGGTCGAGGGCCGATGCGTCAGAGACCGGGATCACGAAGATCCGTTCCCCTGTCGGGTCGTCTCCGGCAAACATCACGAGTTCTCCGCCGCTGTCGAGGAGGCCCGAGAGATCGAGGCCCTGTTCATCATCGAAGATGGTACCGCCGTCTTCGACTTCCCTTGCCGACGCCGGGATGGCCATCAGAGCCACAGTCATCAGGAAAGCGGCAAGTAACACCAATTTTTTCGAATCCATCGTCATTACCGTCCTTAATCTTCAGGAACTCTCTACTCTCTGGAGAGGGCCGGGGTCACACCTCAAACCCGGTCAGGATAGTGGATTTCCATGAAAACCACAGAATAACCAATAATGATGGCCGGATTGATCATCAGAATATTATTAGGCACCAATAATCTCTTCAGACGTATTATATAATACTTTTTTTTTGGTTTACATTCGGGATAAGTAAACTTTGATGCACCAACACGCCATAATATCAGAGAATATTTTTCATGGCCATATAACCGATAAAAGTCGTTAAAATAGGATCCCCCAGACCACACCTCGACCGTTAGCCCGGTCAGCCTGACATCTCCCGATACCTCTTCTCCCCGCTCATAATCGTCGGGAAAATCGTTCAGATATGCGAGGGCGGTCCTCCCGGCCATGAGGATGTCGTCGCCGACCACGCCCGTCTCCGGCCCCTGTGTCCCCTGTCCGGGCCCCACCCCTACCCCGGCCAGGAAAGGTTCCACATCACAGACTGACCCCTCTATCACTGACCCTATGCGGGCCTGATTCTCCATATATGTCAGAATATACAGTATTTTGTCCGGGGCGCCCCGACACCATCCGATATAAAGCCATCTGATCCCTTCACAACGCTTTCATAGCGCGGTACAGACCCTTCACGTACACTGGGGGAACGTGACGGGATGCCAGATCTGAGTCCAACCGAGAATATGAGCATGGACGAGCGGAGGCGCGGCCTCCGCCTCGTCCTCCAGGAGGGGATGGTCACCCAGGCGATGGTCACCCTCACCGGCGGGATCTTCCTCGTCGCCTTCGCCCTCCAGCTCGGGGCATCGAACACGATCATCGGGCTTCTCGCCGCCATTCCACCCCTCGCAGAACTCTTCCAGATGCCGTCGGTCTACCTGGTGACGCGGATCAAGAACCGCCGGCGCCTCACGGTCACGGCCTCCTTCCTGGCAAGATCTTTCTGGATCGTCATCGCCGCCATCCCCTTCGTCGTCCCGCCGCCGGCAGCGGTCTGGACACTTGTCGGGGCGATGTGCTGCTACTCCATCCTCTCCGGCATCTCGCACTGCGCATGGAACTCATGGATCCACGACCTCCTGCCGCAGACCGAGATCGGGGACTTCTTCTCCAAGCGGATGCGCCTCTCGACCATCCTCGCCATCATCCTCTCCCTGGCCGCCGCCTTCTTCATCGACTTCTGGAAGACGGAAACAGGAGGGGAACTCACCGCCTACTCCGTCCTCTTCTTCGGCGGCTACCTGGCCGGGATGTTCGGCGTCTACATCCTCTCCAGGACCCCCGAACCCCTGATCCAGGAGGAAGAGGTCCCGAAACTCCGCACGATCCTGAAGGAACCGGCCTCCGACAGGAACTTCCGGAACCTTCTCACCTTCCTTGGCTCCTGGAACTTCGCCATCAACCTGGCCGCCCCATTCTTCACCGTCTATATGCTCCAGAGACTTGGCATGAACATCGGGTGGGTGATCGCCCTCGCCGTCCTCAGCCAGATCGCGTCGGTCGCCTCATTCAAGGTGTGGGGGCATACCGCCGACCACCTCAGCCACAAGTCCGTCCTCCAGATCAGCGGCCCGATCTTCATGATCGCGATCCTGGCCTGGACTTTCACCACCCTCCCGGAGCCGTACTTCCTCACCATCCCCCTCCTCATCGTCATCCATATCCTCACCGGCATCTCGACGGCCGGGGTCACCCTCTCCACCAACTACATCGGCCTCAAACTCGCCCCCCAGGGTCATGCCACCTCGTACATCGCCGCCGCGAGCATCACCAACTACCTTGCCGCAGGAGTCGCCCCCATCGTCGGCGGGCTCTTTGCTGATTTTTTCGCCGCACGGGAGGCCTCCCTCACCCTCACCTGGACAGACCCGGCAGGCACGATCGTCCTGAACACCCTCGACTTCCAGCACTGGGACTTCTTCTTCTTCTTCGCCTTCATCATCGGCCTGTATTCCCTTCACAGGCTCTCTGCTGTTCATGAAGAAGGGGAGGTGAAGGAGCGGATCGTCATCCACGAACTCCTCTCCGAGGTGCGGCGGGAGATGCGCAACCTCTCGACCGCGGGAGGGCTGCGGACGATGATCAGGCTGCCTGTCGCCAGAATACTCAAGTCTCAGGAGAAAAAAGAGAGGGGAGAGGCGTATGATCTGGAGAGCAAGATTTCAGGCGTTCCGGAAGAGTGATTTGCCGGGCCTGTTCGGAAGACACGACCATAGTTAGCAAATTATATAATAATTCTCATTTCCGGGTCGATTGAAAAATCAAATATTATATATAGTAATTAAGAGCATTCACGGTATACCCGCAACCCCATTCCCGCGGACGAGATGAAAGCATGCCCGGCCAGAGGGAAAAATCCCTACAAACATCTCCTGCCTCCGCCCCAGCGTACGGCACCTGCAAAAGGGTCCATGACCAGAACAGAGGAGAAGAAAAAGACCCGGACAGACACTACCCCAACCGTGCGAACCCGGAAAGCCCCCTCATGTCCGTCACCGGGACGGAGAACCTACACACCTTTCTTCGGTCGGCCCTGAAGTCGACCCTCAGCACGCTGGACTTCTCAATTGGATGGGTTTACCTCATCAATGGAGAGGAGAGAACGGTCAGGATGATCTGCAGTTCCGGCATCCCGGCGATAGGGCTCAGTGATGTCGAAGAGATCGAAATCGACAGCCCATTTTATACTGCCGTAGTCAGCGAAGGAAGGCCGATCTTCACCACGGACTGCGTCAGGCCATGCCCGGAAAAGGTCCAAACACTCGGGTTCGCTTCCCTTGCCAGCATCCCCCTTTGCACAGGGGACCGGGTGATCGGGGCACTCAATCTGGCCAGCACACAAAGGCATGAATTCACGCCGGAAGAGCGCTCAGCCCTCATAACCATTGGAAAGGTGGTGGGCAGCATCATCAGGGATATGGCCGTGGAAAACATCTCCCCCGATCTCGCCGGACGCGGACCTGACAGTGAGCCGCCAGAACACACAAGTTCTGTCGGAAAATACAGGCACAACCAGGCGATACCCATCATTCGATCAGGGTGCGGCGCTGCAGGGCGAAGCGACCAGGGTGAAACCACCGCCCCGACATGCCGGACACCGAGAGACGCCGCGGAAATGGCACTGAAAAGGAGAGAACAGATACTGGAAGCGGTCAACTATGCCGCGGAAAGGTTCCTGGGCGCTTCTGCATGGGAAGACGAGATACCGGGCGTGCTCAGGCGGCTTGGCGAGGCAACCGGAGCAAGCAGGGTCTATGTATTCAAGAACACAGTCGACCAGGCCACCGGCGATGTCCTGATGAACCAGTGGCAGGAGTGGACAGGAGAGAGGACGTCGCGGCAGATCGAAAACCCTGCCCTGCAGGCGTTGCCATATCGCACCGAGGCCCCGCGCTGGCAGGAGGTCCTCTCTGCCGGAGGGGTCGTCGCCGGACCTGTCCGCACCTTCCCCGCAATCGAACGTGCATATCTTGAGCCGCAGGGGATCCTCTCCCTTGTGGCGGCGCCGATCTTTGTGGAGAGGCAATGGTGGGGATTCATCGGCATGGACTACTGCACCGAAGAAAACCTCTGGTCGCCTGCAGAACTGGATGCAATCCCTGCAGTGGGACGGCTTATCGGGGCGGCTATCCAGAGAACGAGAGCAGAGGAGATATACCGCAAGCCTGTCGAGAAATCTCTTGCAGGAGTCTTTGTGGTCCAGGACGATATCCTGAAACGGGCCAACCCACGCTTCTGCGAGATCTTCGGTTTTAGAGGAGAAGAACTCATTGAAAATATCAGGCTCAGTTCTCTCCTCTCCCTGCAGGGCAGGGAGGCGTGGATCCTCCTGATGAAGGATCCGGACGCATCCGTCCATGCAGAACTCCCGGGAAAGACAAAAGTAGGGTGTCCTATCATCGTCGAGGTCTTCTGCTCGTCCCATCTCTACGAGGGGAAGCCGGCAGTGGTCGGCACCCTCATCGACATCACCGCACGGAAACAGGCAGAATACACCCTGGCAAAGAGCGAGGAAAAGTACAGGGAATTCTTCAAAAATGTGACAGACGCCATCATCGTCACCGAGATACCGACACCGGAGAGAGAGGTCAGGATCCTTGAGGCAAACGACGCCGCCGTCGCGATGCTCGGGCATCCCTACGATGAACTGCTCAGAATGCCCCTGGAGAGCATTGTTGACGCCGACATAGGGGAGCGTGTCGGCGAAATTACCCGGGCCCTCCTCTCCACCAACCATAACAGGTTTGAGGGGACGTTCCGCAACAAGGATGGACGGGCTGTTCCCGTCGAGGTCAACCTCCACCTCTTCACCCAGGACGGCCAGGACGTCGTTCTCTCCATCGCACGGGAGATCACTGAGAGGAAGAGAATGGAGGAGGAGGCGCGGGAGGCCTATCAACAGATCGAAAAGAACATGGGGCAGTTCGCCGTCCTGAACGACGAGATCAGGAACCCTCTCCAGGGGATCATCGGATTTGCCGCACTTGAGGACTCGCTGCTATCCCCGAAGATCATCGAACTCGCGCGCGAGATCGACAGGATCGTCTCCGAACTCGACCGGGGATGGATCGAGTCGGACAAGGTGAGAGACGTGCTCAAAAGGCAATACGGCCTCTTCGATGAGGAGACGTGACGGTGAAAGGGGGCGGGAGTCTCACTCCCGGATCTCCATCTCGATCCCGCCGATCCATCCTGCGGTGAGATTGTAGAGCCAGGCAAAGAGACCGCCGAAGACGAAGCCGAGGACACCGTAGAAGACGGCGATGAGGAGCGCCATGATCAGGATGGCGGCCCCCCCGAACCCGGCCGTGGCCATGCCGGCACCGGCGGGTGCGGCCAGGTTGAGAAGGGAGAGGAGGGCGACGAAGAGGCCGGCGATCAGCCCGATGATGAGGTAGAGTATGCCGGAGACCTTTGCAACCGAGAAGACACCGAGATGTTTGATTTCTGCCATGGGGAGAGATGATGTCGACGTTCGGATAATAATATCGGCCTTTCTTTCCCCCCCTGGAGAGAAAGAAAGGGATAGGGCCTGATCCCCTCACGTCCGGACCGCACAGAGAGTGAGCGCAGTTAACTTTATCTAACACAAAGTGCGATATTTCTCACAGACACCTGCATGAAGACACGATACCTCCTCCAGATATGTGCCGGCACCCTGGTGGCCGCGGCCGGCATCGCCCTCACAATCGCCAGCACGGACACCGTCCTCTCCTCGGCCCTCGTCGCGTTCGGCACGGTGATGGTCACCCTCGGCATTTTCAGGCACCGCCGCTTCGGCGACAGGATCGAGTCGGACGAGATGACGGAGAGCATCGGCACAAAGGCCGCGGCGAGGTCATGGTTCGTCACCCTCCTCTTCCTCTGCGCCCTCTTCTGGGTCGACGAACTGAGTCTCATCCCCCTCGATATCAGGGGCGCCATTCTTGCGACGGTCCTTGTCATGACCCTCTCGGTGACGATCTTCTCCTGGCACCTCGCACGGGCCGCGGAGACCTGAGGTGATGGAGATGAAGAACAGAACGCGCTATCTCCTCTGGACCGCCTTCGGCGTCCTCCTTCTCCTCCTCGGGATCGCCGGGGTGGTCACAGGCAGGGAGGACGAGACCGTGACAGGCATGTTCATCACCTCCGGGATCATCGTCCTCCTCTTTGCCGGCACACGAGCAATGCGGGGGGAAAAGGGGCCTGAACAGGACGAGAGGACGAGGAAGATCGGGGCCTACGGGATCACGTACGCCTGGTTCCTCACCCTCGTGTACCTCTTCGCCCTCTTCTGGCTGGAGAACACAGGCGTGCTCGCCCTCTCGTCGACGGACGTGATGCTCTCCTCCATCCTGCTTACGACGATCTCCGCGACGGTCTTCCAGTGGTGGCTCTTCAGGAAGGGGGACGTGGAATGAAAAAATCCAGCATTCTCATTCTCTTCGGCGGGATCATCCTGGCAGCCGGACTCCTGATCCTCGGAACCTGGCAGGGGTCGGAGAAGTCGTGGCCGTCCATGCTGATGATCCTCGTCACCGGCGCAGGATTTCTGGCGGCAGGGCTCTTCTGGAAACAGAAAAAGTGCGACGAACCCGACCAGGACGAGAGGACCGAAAAGATCACCAGCCTGGGATTCAGGTACTCCTGGTACTGCACCTTTGCAGGCATGCTCGTCCTTGCATATATCACGCCTTTCATCCCGCTCAATCCCGGACTGAATCTCTACATCGCCGTACTCTGGATGGTGGCAACTGCCATTCTCTTCCAGGGATATTATTCCCTGCGGGGGGATATCGAATGACCCTCACGCGAAAGAGTTTCATCGTCAGTCTCGCCGGCCTCCTCGTGGCATGGCTCGGCCTCACCCTGGTCTGGCTCGGCGTCGTCGACGAGACGAGCCCGGTCACCCTGGTCCTGGTCATCGGCGGCATGATCGGGATCTTCCTCCCGGCCCTGCGAGAGACGTACAGGGACGAGATGGCCAGGTTCCCGGCAGAGGTCGTCAGGAGGGCATGGTACGCCGGGGTTGCCACGGGAGCGGTGACGGTCGCCATCTTCGTCGCCCTCGGCGAGGCAACGGCAGGCGACCCGAAGCTGCACACCCTCTTCTCCCTCCCTGTCGCGGCGATCGCCGGGGTCCTCGTCCTTATGGTGACGGAAAAGGGCGTGCTCAGGATCTCCCGGGGAAAGAATGGATCGCAATGACTGAAGACACCATCATAAAAGGAGCAATACATGAGCATCATTGACGTAAAAAATCTTAAAAAGACCTTCAACGAGAGGGAGGTCCTGAAAGGGATCACCTTCTCCGTGGAGAAAGGGGAGGTCTTCGGCTTCCTCGGCCCGAACGGCGCCGGGAAGACGACGACCATGCGGTGCATCCTCGGCCTCCTGCGCCCGACAGAGGGGGAGGCACGTGTCTTCGGCGAGTCCCTCGCCGTGAACGACGGGACACGCAGGCGCGTGGGGGTGCTCCTCGACAAAAACGGGGTTTCCGACAGCCTCAGCGCCCGGGAGAACCTGGAGTACTATGCACGCCTGTACGGCGTCCCTGACCCTGAGGGGCGGGCGACGGAGATCCTGGAGTTCACCGGGCTTACAGAGAGACAGGACAGTCTTGTCGGCACCTTCTCGACAGGCATGAAGCGGAAACTCGGCCTCGGGCGGGCGATCCTCCACGACCCCGAGGTGCTCTTCCTTGACGAACCCTCGGCGGGCCTCGACCCTGAGGCGCAGAGGATGGTCAGGGACCTGATCCTTGACCTCTCCCGGAAGGAAGGGATGACAGTCTTTGTCAACTCCCACAACCTGGACGAGGTCCAGCGGGTCTGCTCGAAGGTCGCCATCCTCCACCAGGGGACGGTGAGGGCCTTCGACACCGTCGAGCACCTGAGGGGCGGCAGGGAAGGGACGCACCTCCGGGTCGTCCTCTCGGACGCCGCCTCGACGGAGAGGGCCGTCGCGACCCTCGGCACGGTGCCGGGAATCGGCGGTCTCTCCCGTGAGGGGGAGGCAGTCAGCGCCACCTTCGTCGGGGAGAGCGCCGCGGAGGTCGTCCGCACGCTTGTCGGCGCCGGGTGCGGCATCGAGGAGGTCACGCGGGAACGCCGATCCCTGGAGGAGATCTATCTTGCCGCAGTGCGGCAGGCGGAGGGGTCGGCATGAACGGCATCTTCACCGTCGCAAGAAAGGAGGCGGGCCAGATCCTCAGGTCGCGCCAGCTCCTGATCTCGGCCGTCATCGTCACCCTCGTCTTCTCCGCGACCGCAATCCCGGCCGTGCTCGCCACCGGCGGCTATGCCGCCCTCGACCGCGTCGGCTTCATGCTCCTCGTCGTGATCGGGATCTTCATCGGCTACATCTTCTCGGGACAGGCCTTCCTGCGGGAGAAGACTGAAGGGACGATCGAAACACTTCTCTGCTCGCCCCTCCCGCTCAGGGACATCTGGCTCGGCAAGGTGATCGGCGTCACCCTCCCGGCCTACGCCCTCACCCTCGGCGGGGCGGCTGTCATCGTCGCCGGGACATCGGCCCTCACAGGAGCGCCGGCCCTCCCGTCAGCCCCCATGATCATCCACCTCCTCGTCGTCGTCCCGGCCTTCATCGCCGTGACCGTCGGCATGCTCGGGCTTGTCCAGCTCCTCCTCGGGATGCGGGAGAACCAGATCATCAACATGGCCGTGGTCTTCCTGGTCATCTTCTTCTTCTCGGCCTCGGCCGGGCTGATGGGGGCCGGGTTCCAGGCGACCTGGACGGTGGAGGGGGTGCTTCTTGCCGTCGCACTCCTCCTCCTCCTCGCCCTCAGGGGGGCGACCAGGTTCCTCGACCGCGAGCGGATCGTGACCACCATCCCGTGAGGCACGATGCAGACGAAAATGCGCGAATACCGGGCAAAGACCGGGCTCACCCAGGAGGAACTCGCCGCACGGGTCGGCGTCAGGAGAGAGACGATCGTCTTCCTGGAGAAGGGGAAGTACAACCCCTCCCTCAGGCTCGCCTGGCGGGTCGCCCGCGAACTCGGGGCCGGGATCGAGGAGGTCTTCCTCTTCGGCGAGGAGGACCTGGAGAAATGAAGAGAGATGACGTGCTCGCCCGCCTTGCCGCCCTCGCGGATCCTGAATACCTGAAGGGCATGGAGAAGTTTGCCCTCCCGGCCGAAAGGACCCTCGGCGTCCCGCTGCCGGCACTCAGGCAGCTTGCCCGCGAGATAGGGACAGACCACGTCCTCGCTCGGGCCCTCTGGGAGGAGGGGTTCCGGGAGGCGCGGATACTCGCCACCCTCGTCGACGATCCCGCGGGGGTGACGGGCGAGCAGATGGAGGCATGGGCGCGAGAATTCAATAACTGGGAGATCTGCGACCAGTGCTGCCAGAACCTCTTTGCGGCCAGCCCCCATGCCTAGAAAAAGGCAGAGGAGTGGGCGATACGGGAGGAGGAGTTCGTGAAAAGGGCCGGCTTCGTGCTGATCGCAAAGCTCGCGAGGAACAGGAAGAGTGCGAAAGACGACTGTTTTTTTCGATTTTTCCCCCTGATCCGGGCAGAGGCTCATGATAGGAGGAACTTCGTCAAAAAAGCCGTAAGCTGGGCCCTGCGTGAGATAGGGAAGCGGAACGAGAGATGCAGAGAGGCCGCCGTCGCGCTCGCAAAAGACCTCATAGCGTCAGAGAGCCTGACCGCCCGCTGGATCGGCAGGGACACCCTGCAGGACCTCAGATAAAAAATGTAAACGCGGATCCACTGCCTTCCGTCTCCTGCCTGCGGGGTGCCCCTATAGAATGTCTATTCTGGAGTGCCGAACCTGAAAAAATATCAAAAGATCCCGAGCGCGTACGCCGCCGCACCGAGGAGGGGCGCCCTGCCCCCGAGGGGGCTGACCGCAAGCCGCGGCAGGGGGAGGTAGCGGTCGAGGTGCGGGAGCATGTGCCTGATCAGGAGGGCGCCGTGGTGCTGCGCCAGCGGGCCGTCGAGCACGACCACCCCGGGCTCGTAGGCGACGACGATGTCGGAGAGGGCGCGGGCGTTGACCCTGCCGAGGGCGTCCATGAAGGAGAGGGCGAGGGGATCGCCTCTCTCCGCGGCACCGAGGATGCCGGCGCTCGTCGCGGCGTCGAAGGACGGCACAACTTCCTGCTCATCCACCCAGGCCGAAAAGAAACGGGGCATCCCAGTCCCCGAGGCATAGGCCTCCCAGTGGCCGGGATAGCCGCAGCCGCAGACGCATCCATATTCTGCGTCCACGAAGAGGTGGCCGACCTCCCCCGCGTTCCCCGACTGCCCGAGGAGCAGGCGGCCGTTCACCACCGCCCCACCGCCGATCCCTGTGGAGAGGGTGACATAGACCAGGTTCTCGACACCCCGCCCGGCC
>NZ_JAQVNX010000064.1 GCF_028702905.1 Methanofollis sp. | reverse complement strand
AAAAAGAGATTGCGGGATTACTTGTACTCGCGCTTCGAGTAACTGTACGTCTCGCTGTCGCCGCCCCGCACAACGATGGCGATCCACTCCCAGAGCGACTTGATCATCCCGAACTGCTCGTACCGGCGCATGTCGAAGGCGACGCGGAGTTTCGGGTCGAGGAGCACGCTGCCGACCTGCCGGGTGCGGCGGGCGATCTCCAGGTCGTCACCGGCGTCGATGCACCGATACATCCCGACCTGCATGAAGACCTCGCGCCTGAAGGCGGTGTTGCACCCGAGAGTGTAGTAGAGGGTGTGGGTCAATGCGCCGACGCGGGAGAAGAAATTCGCGAGAGCGAGGGAGATCGCGTTCTTGATCCCCTTCTCCTTCGGGTACACGAGGCCGAAGACCTGCACCACGTTCGGGCGTGTGGCAAAGTCCTTCTCGATCCTCTCCAGCCAGTCGGGCGGGATGATGCAGTCCGCGTCGGTCGTGGCGACGATATCGCCCTTTGCAGCCTTCGCACCGTCGTTTCGTGCGCCGCCGACCTTCTTGCTCGTCTGCACGAAGACTAGGTCGGCGTACCTCTCTGCGATCTCCCGCGTTTTGTCCTTCGAGTTCCCGTCCACGACGATGATCTCGTACCTTTCGCGCGGCAGAGTCTGGTTGCAGAGGGACTCGAGACAGGAGGCGATGTTCGCCTCCTCATTGTAGGTCGGAACGATAACCGAGATCATTGACCAATCAACTCCCTGTAGAGGTTCATGTGGAGGTCTGCGACCTCATTGATGTCGAATTTTTCCGAGAAGGGTCGTGCGAGGGAGGCATGCCTCCCGAGCGCCGCCTCGTCGCCGAAGTGCGCCCCCGCCTCCTCGTTGTCCCCGAAGAGGAGGGCGGCATCCCCGAAGATCTCGACGAACTCCGGGATACGCCTGATGACGGTCGGCAGGCCGCTTGCAAGGGCCTCCAGCACGACGAGGCCGAAGGTCTCGGCATAGGAGGGCATGAAGAAGATGTCGGCCCCGCAGTAGGCGGCGGCGATGTCGTCGACAAAACCGGTGAAGGTGACGTTCTTCCCGCACCTCTCCTTCTCCTCCTCGATCCGGCCGTGGTCCTTGGAGAACCTCCCGTACGGGTACCCGCCGACCCAGACGAAGTGAAGGTCGGGGTGGTCGTGCGAGAGGGCGAGGAAGTCGTAGATGCCCTTCCGCGGCGTCTGCTGGGCGACCGAGAGCACCACCCTCTCGTCCTCGCCGATGCCGTACTTCGCCCTGAATGCCGCTCTCTTTGCCGGGTCGGGTCTGAACCTCTCCCTGTCCACGCCGTTCGGGATGAGGGTGGTCGGGACGTCCGGGGCGATCTCGTGGACCTCCTCCTCGCAGAGGTGCGAGATGGTGATGATGTGGTCGAATCCCCCGTAAATTTCAGGGTAGAAATGGTTCACTGTCTCCGAAAAGGCGAGGTTGCCGGTGTTGAGGCGGGGGGTCGAGTGGGCGGTGAGCACCTTGACGCCGTGGCTGTATTTCTTGTTCGTCAGGGCGAGGGGGCCGAAGGTGTGGTAGTGGACGAGGTCGAAGTCGCGGCCGCGGGCATTCCAGGCCATCTCCGGGCCGCCGACTTCGTTTGCGAGGGCGCCGTACAGGGTCTTTGCCAGGGTGGCGCACCCGATGTACTTGAAAAAGAGCATGTCCTCGACGAAAAAGTTGACTTTCATGGATTATTCCTTCACGAAATCGATGACATGGCGGATGCAGGCGTCCATATTGATGTACTCGAACTCTGCAAACCGGCCGACAAGGTCGATGCCCCGGCCCCGGCAGTAGTCCCTGACAGTCCTGACATTCTCCTGGTAGGCGAGGTCGTAGATGACGTACGCATATTTCTGGCGCTCGACCGAGGCGGAGACCACCTGGTCGCGTGACGCGACGACGCCCATCTTCATCAGGCCCTCGATAGTGTGGTCGATGAGGGCCTCGTCGTCCATCAGGGCGGCCTCGTCGCCGTCCCTGTAGGTGACCTCGGCGAGGACCGAGCCGCACCCGTCTGGGGCGTTCCCGTCGCTGTACCCTGATGGGAAGGAGATACGGTTGAAGAGGCCGATCTCCTCCTGCGGGACATAGACCCAGGAGTACGGGGGGATCCCGCCCTTCAGGCCGATGCAGATGCAGGCGACAGAGTTGTATTTGAGGGCCAGGCAGGCCTCGGCCACCGTCTCGGGCACGCCCTCAAGACAGGGGAGGAGGGCCTGGAGGGGGATGGTGGAGACGCACCTGTCCGCCCTGACCTCCTCTGTGCCGTCGCTGATCACGAAGGCCCCGTCCTCCTGTCTCACCGACCTGACTACAAAACCCGTCCTGATCGCGTCACTGATGGGCGCGGCGATGGCCCTGACCAGCGCCTCGATGCCGCCCTCTTCGGGGTACGAGAAGACGGCCTGGTGGGTGTAGCCCTCGGTCTCGATCCCGACCGCCGCCTTGATCACGTCCTCCACCGGCGGCCGGGGGATCCGCCCGTCCACCCAGTGGGTGGACATCTCCTCGGGCGGGAACTTCCAGATCTTCCGGTTGTACGGGACCATGTAGCAGTCGGCGATACCCTCGCCGAAGGTGTGGACGATCCACTCCCTGAAGTTCCGCGGGGCGGAGAGTTCCCCCTTCTCCGCTTTGATGAGAGTTTTTACGAACTCGTTGATGCAGAGGAAGAGGTCGTCCTTCGGGAGGTCTGCAAGACCGTTCTCGAAGGGGTATTTCACGTATTTTCCCTTGTAGAAGATCTTGGTGTTCCGGTGCCTCTCTGTGCGGTTCTGGCCGAGCACCTCTTTCATAAATGCGAGGACCCCGGCGTCCCGGGAGAAGATGATGTGCGATCCGCCTGTGTCAAAGGTGAAGCCGTCGATGGTCTTCGACCGGCAGAGCCCTCCGTATTCAGGCTCTGCTTCGAGAACGACCACATCTTCGCCTCTCTCCCGGAGCAGTCTGGCCAGAGTCACCCCGGTCAGCCCGCCGCCCAGTATCGCCGTTTTCACGCCATAGAGATTCGCGGTCGGGTGATATATGATTGTTCATATCGAAGATCAGAGCGAACTGTTTCACCATGCCCGGCAGCTGGGCACATGTCTGAAAAAAGAGGTTTGTACAATGCCGCATTTTCTGTGCACGGAAAAATGCCGTGCATTTTTCCTTCTCAGGGAATCTGTGATTCTCTGTGTTCTCGAACTCGCTAGCGCTCGTTCCCCGAGAACAGGATTGAAGCGGACAATTGCATGGAGGATCTGGTCCTCCTCTGTGTTCCCCGGGGGGCCCTATCCTGAGCAGGGACAACCGGGACGTACGATCTTCTGTGAGAGGAAGGACCCCTTCTGAGACAGGGGCTGCCGCCCCCTGCAACTCCTGCACAGGATACCTCCTGAGATGGTCGTCCCCGGGCACCCGGTCCCAACTCCTATCTTGATTGTGCGGTGGCGGGGGTGGTGGGTGGGATTCGATTCTCCAGAGCCGAAAAAAGAGGTTCACCGGGGCTGGATGAAGCCGCCGGTGAGGGTGGTGTCCAGCACCTTTGCATCGGTCTTCCGGGTCATGAGGCTGACGACGATCATGGCGACCGCCGAGATGACGACGGCATAGAGGCTGAAGTGGACAGGGAGTTTGTCGACAACGTAGTACCAGTAGCCGAGCACCCCGCCCGAGACAAGCCCTGTCGTCATCGAGGCGAGGGCGCCTTCACGTGTCGCGCCCCGCCAGTACAGACCGGCGAGGAGGGGCACCGCGAAGGTGGAGAGCATGATCCCGATCCCCGACCAGATCAGCCAGGCGAGCATTTCAGGGGGGTTGACTGCGAGGAGGAGCGTCCCGCCGGCCGCCACCACGACCGCAATCCGGGAGACGAGGAGGGTTTCCCTATCGCTGGCCTGAGGCCTGAAGAGGTTCTTCCAGATGTCCCAGGCAAACATCGTGCCCACAGTGAGCATAAGGCGATCGGTCGTCGACATCACGGCCGCGAGCACGATCACCGCGAAGAACGACCAGACCCAGATGTTGGGCATGGCATATTCGAGCCCTGAGATGAAGATGTAGTCCTGGGCGTTCGGGACGGCCGGGAGGGCGATCTGCCCCTCCTCGACGAGGACGCGTCCGGCAAAGCCGGCGAACTTGACGAGGAGCATGACCACCGCGTAGACGGCGAAGGCGATCAGGGGCGACCACTTGAAGTAACTCTCCTCCTTCGCGGCCAGGACGTTGTTGATCACGTGCGGGGCGCAGGCGAGGCCCACGACGAGCATCAGCCCGAAGGAGAAGAGGAACCAGGGGGTGAAGGCCATGCCCTCGGTGAGGTACGGCTGGACCAGGTTCGGGTCGACGCCGGCCATCACCTCATTGATGTGCGTCATCCCGCCGGCCTTCATGATCAGGACCGGAGCGATGGCGATCACGCCGACGATCAGGAGGCCGCCCTGGATGACCGTTGTCCAGGAGACGGCGTACAGCCCGCCGACGACGGTGTAGGCCGTTATGATGATGCCGGAGATGATCAGCGCCTCCCAGTGGGGCAGGCCGAAGAGCCAGACCAGGACGATCGAGATGGCGGTGTACTGGCCGACAAGGTAGATGAGGGAGACGATAATGCCGGCAAGGGCCGAGAGGCCCCGCATCGCCTGCGGGCTCTCGAAACGTTGGGCGAAGTAGTCCTCGACCGTCAGGTAGTTGTTCTGCTTTCCGATCCTGTGGAGCTTGACCCCGAAGACGATGATACAGAAGGACGCCGCAAAGGGGACGAAGAGTTGCTCCCAGATCGACGGCCACCCTGTCGTGAAGCCGAGGCCGCTGACGCCGAGGAGGGTCATGCCCGAGCAGATCGAGGAGATCATCAGGATGGTGAAGACCCAGAAGCCGAGCGACCTGCCGGCGACGATGTAGTCCTCGGTGTTGTGGATCTTCTTCGAGGCCCATGCTCCGATGGCCAGGAGGACGACGAAGTAGAGCCCGATGATGCCCGCGGTGATTGGCTCTATCATGCCTCGACCTCTTTGAAGAGGAAGGCCCAGACCAGGAGGAGGGCGGTGACTGAGATGAATGCTGTTCCGACGAGTGCCAGAGTCTCAAAAGGAAGTCCGATCATATGCTGTGCTAGCGTGTGGCATGCTAACATATAACACAATCGGTGCAGGGCGGGGGTGCTGTCCGTGATACGGGAAATCAGACCTTATTCGCGTGGGATGGGGGGGTACACGCAGGAGGAGGGAGAGAGGGGAGATCCGCGGGGAGGTCGGGTTGTGCCGGGGGATACGTAGTATGGGGGTTGGAAGGGGGGGTTGTTGCGATGAGGCGTGTTGAAGACCTTCACTCCCGGTTATTGAAATGCCCGAGACGTGCGTGGGGGGAAGGCATTGGATCGTTGTCTTGTGCCGGGGGACTACCGCTCGAAAATCGAAGATTTTCTCAAGGTCGCTATTGTCCCCGCCCCTGGTCCCCCGGTGCAGGATAAGGGCAGAACCGACATTCCTCCCTTCGGATTATCCTTTTCTATCTTCCCAGCCCCTATCTTGAGCGGGGGTCTGGGGGCGTAGTCCCCAAGCACAGGTACTCCAGAACACATGTTCTGCAAAAATTTTCTCGAATTTATCCGGTCATCCCACCTCTGGATCAGTCCCTGAAAAAAGAAAAAAGATCCCGGGGAAGGAGAGTCCTCTCCCTCCAGAACCCCTACTTCGTGCTCTTGATCCCCTTCTGCCCGCGGAGGAGGGCGATCTTCCCGGTCCGCACAAACTCCTTGATCCCGTACTGCCTGAGGAGCGTTTCGAGGGCGTCGATCTTCTCCGAGTCGCCGGTGACCTCAAGGATGACCGTCTTCGCGCCGACGTCGATGATCTGAGCCCGGAAGATATTTGCGATCTGCATCACCCCGGCCCTGGTCTCGCCGGGTTCGGCCGCCACCTTGATCAGGGCGAGTTCGCGGGAGACCGTGCTCTGCTCGGTGATGTCCGAGACCTTGATCACGTCGATGAGTTTGTTCAACTGTTTCTTGACCTGCTCGATCTGGGCGTCGTCCCCCAGGACGACGATGGTCATCCTGCTCATCCCCGCCTCCTCGCAGGTCCCGACGGCCAGGCTCTCGATGTTGAAGCCCCGCCTGGAGAACAATCCGGCGATCCGGGCGAGGACGCCCGCCTTGTTCTCGACAAGGACGTGGAGGGTGTGGAGTTTCATCTCTGCCTCCTCCCGATCATCTCGTTGATCGCCGCCCCGGCCGGGACCATCGGGAAGACGTTCGCCTCCCTCTCGATCCTGAAGTCGAGCACGAAGGGGCCGTCTGTGGTAAAGGCCGCCTCAAGTGCCGGCCTGACCTCCTCCTTCTCCTCGACCCTGATGCCGTCGACGCCGTAGGCGCGGGCGATGCCGACGAAGTCCACGGCCGGGAGTTCGGTGTACGAATACCGGCGGTCATAGAAGAGTTCCTGCCACTGCCTGACCATGCCGAGGTACATGTTGTTCAGGATGACCACCTTCACCGGTACCTTATACTGGGCGACGGTGCCGAGTTCCTGGATGTTCATCTGGAAACTCCCGTCGCCTGCGACGTCGACGACCGTCTCGTCGGGCCTGGCGAAGTGCGCCCCGATCGCCGCCGGAAAGCCGTAGCCCATCGTCCCGAGCCCTCCCGAGGAGATCCAGGTCCGAGGTCGCCTGAAGCAGTAGTGCTGGGCCGCCCACATCTGGTTCTGCCCCACCTCCGTGACGACGATGCCGCGGTCCCCGAGGAGGTCGCTCATCTCCCTGATGATATGGGCCGGCGAGAGGCCGTCCTCCCCGTCCCTGACCGTCTGCGCCTCCTTCCAGTGGCGGGTGCGGGCGAGCCACATCTCCCGCCCCTCCTTCTTGATCAGCCGCCTGATGATGCTCTGGAGCACCTTCCCGGCGTCCCCGACGATCGGGACGTCCACCGGCTTGTTCTTTCCGATCTCTGCCGGGTCGATGTCGATGTGGATGATGCGGGCATTGGGGGCGAAGGCGTCGATCTTCCCCGTCACCCGGTCGTCGAAGCGGACGCCGACGGCGATGAGCAGGTCGCACTCGGTGACCGCGTAGTTCGCCGCCTCCGTGCCGTGCATCCCGATCATGCCGAGGTTGAGGGGGTGGTCGCAGGGGACGGCGCCGAGGCCCATCAGGGTCGTCGCGACAGGGATGAGCATCAGTTCGGCAAGTCTCCTCACCTCTTCCGATGCACCTGAGGCGATCACGCCCCCGCCCACGTAGAGGAGGGGCCTCTCGGCCTCGCCGATGAGGGTGACCGCCTTCTCGATCTGGAGGGCGTGGCCCTCGTAGGTCGGCTGGTAGCCTCGCAGTCGTGCCCGGCCGATCGGCGGCTCAATGTCGATCTGGGCGGTCATCACGTCCTTCGGGATGTCGACGAGGACAGGGCCCTGCCGTCCCGTGCCCGCAATATAGAAGGCGTCCTTCACGACCTGGCCGATATCGGCCGCCCTCTTGACGAGGTAACTGTGCTTGGTGACGGGCATCGTGATCCCGGTGATGTCAGACTCCTGGAAGGCGTCGTTCCCGAGCATGAAGGTCGGGACCTGGCCGGTGATGGCGACAAGGGGCACCGAGTCCATGTAGGCGGTGGCGATGCCGGTGACAAGGTTGCAGGCGCCCGGCCCCGAGGTGGCAAGACATACCCCTACCCGCCCCGATGCCCGGGCATAGCCGTCGGCCGCGTGGGCCGCCGCCTGCTCGTGGCGTACCAGGATGTGCCTGATCGGTGCGTCATAGAGTTCGTCGTAGATCGGCAGGACTGACCCGCCGGGGTAGCCGAAGATCGTCCCGGCCCCCTCGCGCTGCAAGCTTTCAACCAGCAGTTTTGCTCCTGTCTTCATCTTTGCTCCTCGAGAAGTCTGTTCATCCCGGAGACCATCGCCTCGACACTTCCCATGATGATGTCTGTCCGCGCCCCCCGGGAGGTGAGCATGCGCCCGTCCCTGCTCAGGCAGACGGTGACATCGACGAGGGCGTCCGTCCCCCCGCTGATCGCGTCCACCCGGTAGTCTTCGAGCCTGATCTCGCCGAGGCCGGTGATCGAACGGCGCAGGGCCTCGATCGCGGCGTCCACCGGGCCGTTGCCGGTAGCGGCGCAGGTCACCTCCTCCCCGTTGACGGTGACAGTGACCGATGCGGTGGGGACGACATTGCTCCCGGAGACGACCGTCACCTGCTTGAGCCGGATCACCGGCTCGCGCACGAGGTTGAGCACCGAGTCGGCGATGGCCATCAGGTCCGCATCGGTGATCCTTCGACCTTCGTCGCCGAGGCTTTTAACTCTGGCGACGATCTCCGCGAGCTGCATCTCGTCGCATACGTAACCGAGTTCCTGGAGGGCGGCCCTGACCGAGGCCGACCCGGAGTGTTTGCCGAGGAGGATCCGCCGTGTCCTGCCGACGCGTTCGGGGCCGATCGGCTCGTAGGTGCTTGCCTCGCGGAGCACACCGTGGGCGTGGATGCCGCTCTCGTGGGTGAAGGCCATCTCGCCGACGATCGCCTTGTTCACGGGCAGGGGCACGCCTGTCATCTTCGAGACCTCGGTCGCGAGGTGGTAGAGCCCTTCTGTCCTGATCCCGGTCTTCGTGCCGTACAGCACCTCCATGGCCATCACGAGTTCTTCGAGAGGGGTGTTCCCGGCGCGTTCGCCAAGGCCGTTCACGGTGACATGCGCGGCCGACGCCCCGGCCTTCAGGGCGGCGAAGGTGTTTGCGAGGGCGAAGCCGAGGTCGTCGTGGCAGTGGATGGAGAGGGGCGCGAAGAGGAGGCCGGGGACCGCCTCCGCGATCCTCTCGGGCGTCATGAGGCCGACGGTGTCGCAGAAGCAGAGGCGGTCGGCGCCGCGGTCCACCCCGCCCCTGAAGAGGTGGGCGAGGAAGGCCGGATCGGCGCGGGAGGCGTCCTCCCCGGAGAGTTCGACGACAAGGCCCCGCTCCTTTGCGTATTCCACGGCGTCCCATGCCATCGTGCAGACCTGCTCACGGGTCTTTCGCATCTTCGCCCTGATATGGAGGTCGCTTGCCGGCACGACGAGGTGGACGCAGTCGACGCCGCACTCTGCGGCATAGTCGATGTCCAGCTGCAGGGCCCTGACAAAGGTCGCGACCTCGGCGGAGAGTCCGGCATCCGCGATCAGCCGGATTGCCTCCCTCTCCCCCTCAGATGCGGCGGCTGAACCGGCCTCGACGGTGTCGACACCGATCTCTGCGAGCATGGTTGCGATCGAAAGTTTCTGCGCGGGATTCAGCGAGACGCCCGGCGTCTGTTCGCCGTCCCGTAGGGTGGTATCAAAAAAGCGGCATTTAGCGGCCAATAAAACAATCACTCATGGTGCTTGCCATGAGCCAGTATGGCACGACGACGATATTTATATTTTGGCTTTTATGATCTCCAGAGCCCGATCGGGACATTTTCCAGCCCCGCTCCCTCCCCCTCCCCGGCACCAGGGGAGGCCGGGAAGGGGAGACATTACCTGCAATCATATCGACGGTCTGAGGGCGTTGAGTCCTGCCGGATTTCATCCTGTTTTGCCCACGGCCCCCGGTATGCCCGGATCTCCGGATCTCCCCGATATGGCCCCGAATAGGATGTGGGATCCCCCAATCGGAGGCAGATATGGGCGTATCTGACCCGGCCCGTCTCCCGAGGGGCCACACCCTCATGCTCTGACATGCGGGTGCCACAGGGACGGGGTCAGGGGGATTTCTCCAGAACCTGATTTGGGAGTAGCAGACATGATAGTTTCACCTTAGAAAGGAACCGGAAAAGAAAAAAGGGGGAGAAAGGGAGTTTCAGGCGGGGGCCGCCGCACTGTCGTAGATGTATGTCATGTACCGGGCCGTGAAGATCGCGAGCACCGGGCTGATGAGGAAGGCAATGATCCAGCCGATGATCGGGATCAGCATCAGGATGCCAAGAACCACGAAGGTCACCACCCATAGGACGATCAGGGCGATGATGTAGCTGACCCAGCCGACCGCACCGATGTGCGCCAGGATCGCCGAGATGTTGAAGGCCTCGCCGAAGTTGTCTGTCCGTGCAAACCTGATGGCGCCGAAGGCGGCGATCAGGCCGATGATGAAGGCAACCACGATCATGATGATTATCCCGAGGAGCATCGCTCCGATCCCGGCTGCGGCGTCAGATCCACCGAATGCAAGGAGGGAGATAGACCCGCCGAAGATAATCGAGACAATAAACACGGGGATGCCGTAGATGATCTCGACGATGAAGAGTTTGATCCCGTCGATGAAGAGTTTGACCCAGTCTTCGAATTCGGGTGCCGGGCTCTTGCCCCGGTAGATCTCCATGATATAACCCATGATCAGGGGGAAGATGAAGGTGGCTATGAGGAGGAAGATCCACTTCATCCATTTTCCCCAGACCGCTTCCTTCGCATATTCGAAGGAGTTTCCAAGCATAGAACCGTAATCCATAACAAATCACCTTGGGAGTGTGCATACGTCACTCTAAGGTGTTTGTATTTATTGATTCCGTAAATGGGATATGGTAGATAGGCCTGCCGCTTCAAAAAGGAAAACTTTTCCCTGCTGCATAATGGTGCCCTCTTCTTGGGGGTGATGTTCCGGGATCAATGCCCTTTCAGATGCGTCTTTTCCTGGCGATCCGTTCAATCGTGCGCATTCCATTTTCGGACACGATTACTATGGCCGGGGGTGAATGGACCTGAATGACGTGTTGTCTCTGTGGCGACAGCAAAAAACGTGGGAACGCGTTGAGGATGAGGAGATGCTCTTGCCCGACCTTCGTGCCACTGTTCGCGCGAGATAAAATGCGTCTATCTCTATTGTGGTGCCGCATTTCTGGCAGGCGCCGTCTTCACGTCCCTGCCTGACGTGTTCTGTAACTGGATGACATCGCCTGCGCGGCGACATCGCCCTGCCTGACGGATGCTTCGTCCCCGGGTCATGCGTCCACTGTAAAAAAATTGACAGGAGAGAGATCGTCCCCCCTCTCAGGACCGGACGATTATCTGATTCTGGTGCCTCACCAGTGGCAGAAGGTGTCGCCGGCACCGACTTCCGACCCGCACTTCGTGCAGAAACTCTTCGATGCCCGCACCTGATAGCCGGCAGGTTCGGAGGAGAGCGCCTTCCTGACAAGGTCGGTGTTGGTGCTGCCGTCGATGACAAGGTTGCCGAAGTCGTCAGGCAGAAAAAAAGAAGGGAATGATTCAGTGCCTGAAATAGCGCACGCCCGTGAAGACCATCGCGACATTGAGCTTGTTTGCCGCTTCGATGACCTCCTGGTCACGGATCGATCCGCCCGGCTGCACGAGGGCCGTCGCGCCGGCCGCCGCCGCGACCTCCATGGTATCGGCGAAGGGCAGGAAGGCGTCGGACGCCACGACAGAGCCCTTCAGGGAAGACCGCGCCTTCTCGACGGCGATCTTCGCGGAGTCGACGCGGTTCATCTGCCCGGCGCCGATGCCGAGGGCGACATGGTCGTTGGCATAGATGATCGCGTTGCTCTTCGTGTGCTTGCAGATCTTCATCGCAAAGCGCATCGCCGCAATCTCCTGCTCGGTCGGTTCGCGCTCTGAGACGACCTTCCACTCCTCCTTCGGTGCGGGAGTCCGCTGGACGAGGATGCCGCCGTCGATGCTCCTGACCTCGTCGGCCGCCGTCTTCTCCGGCAGGACAAGGACACGCATGTTCGGCTTCTTCTTCATCATCTCGACGGCCTCGGGCGAGTACGACGGGGCGACGATGACCTCGACGAAGGTGCCGCAGAGTTCTGCCGCGATCGCCGTGTCCACCGGGGTGTTGAGGGCGACGATCGAACCGTAGGCGGAGACCGGGTCGACCTCGCGGGCGGCGAGGTAGGCTTCGAGTCCGTTCTTCCCGATGGCGACGCCGCAGGGGTTGTTGTGCTTGACGATCACCGACGTCGGTTCGTCGAACTCGCGGAGAAGGGAGACGGCCGCATCGACGTCAAGGTAGTTGTTGTACGACATCTCCTTCCCCTGCAGGGGCACCTGGCCGGCGATGCCGTGGTCGCCGTAGACGGCCGCCTTCTGGTGCGGGTTCTCGCCGTAACGGAGGGACCGGCCGTTCCTGAACTGGAAGGAGTAGGTCTCCGGGAAACCGCCGTCGAGGCCGGAGAGATAGTTCGAGATCGCGGCGTCGTAGGCGGCCGTCCGTGCAAAGACCTTCTTTGCAAGGGCAAGC